>NZ_JBQYLP010000020.1:0-58332 GCF_052683555.1 Burkholderia sp. BC1 | reverse complement strand
GCCACACTCGGCAATGCCGCGGAAGCCAGCGCGGCGCCGGCGATCCGGAGAAAATCGCGTCTCGCTGAGCGCACCATGTTCAGATCGCCTCCGTCTTGCCGACCAGCTTCCCGGCTGAGTGATTGCGCGTGAGCAGCAGCAGCGTCGCGACGCTCACGAGCGTCAGGATCGCGAGCGGCATCAGCGCGAGCGCATAGCTGCCCGTCGCCGACTTCACCCATCCGTACACGTTCACCATCAGCCCGCCGCCAAGCAGGTTCGCGATCGCATTGACCGTCGCGAGCCCGGCCGCCACGGTGCTGTTGGAGAGCATGTCGGTCGCGAGCGCCCAGAACGGGCCCTTGAACGAATACGCGCCAACGAGCACCGCGCACAGCATGCAAACCGTGGGCAGCAGCGATCCGCTCAGCGACGTCGCGAACAGGCCTACGCCGATCAGCAGCATCGGGACGACCGTGTGCCACCGCCGTTCGCCGACGCGGTCGGAATGCCGGCCCCAGTAAACCATCAGGACGGAGGCCGCTGCGTACGGCACGGAGTTCAGCAGACCGGTCTGCATGACGGTCAAGCCAAACGATTTGAGCAGTTGCGGCTGCCACACGGATAGCGTGCTGCCGGCTGCGGAAGCGCACGTATCGACGAGCGCGAGGCACAGCACGTAGCGATTGCGGAACAGCTGCGTGAGCGGCAGCGACGGCACCTTCTTGTGCGTTTTGTGGCCGGCGGCAAGCGCGCTGGAGAGCCACGCTCGCTCGTCGTCGTCGAGCCAGCTCGCGTTGTCGGGCTTGTTCGTCAGGACGAACAGGCACGCGATGCCGAGCAGCACGGTCGGCACGCCTTCGAGAATGAACAGCCAGTGCCATCCGCGCAGGCCCCAGACACCGTCCATCTGCAACAGCAGCGCGGAGATCGGCGAGCCGATGAAGCTCGCGGCCGGAATCGCAACCATGAAGGTCGCGACGATTCGCGCACGATACTGCGCGGGGATCCAGTACGACAAATAAAGCAGTACGCCCGGGAAGAAGCCCGCCTCGGCCGCACCCAGCAGGAAACGCAGCACGTAGAACGTCGTCGCGTTATGCACGAGTGCGGTCGCCGCCGACACGATGCCCCAGGTGATCATGATCCGCGCGATCCAGATCCGCGCGCCGTACTTCTGCAGCGCGAGATTGCTCGGCACTTCGAAAAAGAAATACGAAATGAAGAACAGGCTGCTGCCGAAGCCGAAGACCTGCGCCGACATCCCGAGGTCCTGGTTCATCTGCAGCGACGCCATCCCCACGTTGCCCCGGTCGATAAAGGCAAGCAGGTAGCACATCATCAAAAAGGGAATGAGTCGCCAGACGACCTTTCGCATCGTCCGGCGCTCGATAGCGGACGCTTCCATCAAACCGGTTTGCATGTTGTCTCCGTTTATTGTGCGCCTGAGCGCGAATCTGTGAACCGTTGCCACGCGATGACGGCAATGACGCCGCACGCGAGTACGGCGGCCATCGCCGCGAATGTGTGTCGCACGCCAAGCGCCTCGGATGCGCTTCCGACCAGCAGGTAACCGAACGGCATCGTGCCGTTGTAGGCCATGCCGTACATGCCGACGAGGCCGCCGCGCACGTGTTCCGGACACTGGCGCTGAATGGTCGCGTTCGTCGACGTGGCCGCGAACGTAAGGCTGAAGCCGAGCGCGTAGAACGCGGGAATCGATCCGACCGCATCGGTCGTCGCGGCCAGCACGGTCAGCGCGCCGACTGCCGTCCAGGGTGCATACGCGATGAAGCGGCGCGACGCGCCCGGCCCGAACGCCGACGACAGCAGCACCGCCGCGCTCAACGAGCCGGCGCCCGCGCATGCGAAGAACACGCCCGTGAAGCGCGCCGCGTCGTGAAAACCCTGGTCGGCCAGCAGCGGCACGAGCGTCTGGTAGCTGCCGGCGAACAGGCCGATGCACGCGAGAATCGGCAGATAGCGGGCCGAGAACGCATCGGACAGCACATAGCCGACCGCATCGCGCAGGCTGCTTTCCACGCGCGAGGGGCGGTTCACCGATGCCGTGCGGATCGACCGCACGCACGCCGCCATGAAGCACAGCGCGAGCGCGTAGATCGCAAACGACGCCCTCGGTCCCAGCGTCGGATAAACAAATCCGGCGATGGTCGGGCCGACCATGCGCCCGACGTTGTAGACCATCGTGTTCATCGCGACTGCATTGGAGGTCAGCGTCGCATCCCGCAGGCTCGTCAACAGCAGCACCTGCCGCGCCGGCGTTTCGACCGCGCTCGACACGCCGATCGCGAGTGCATGGGCGAGGATCAGCTTGACGCCGAGCAGTCCGAGCAGCGACAACGCGAAGAGGCTGCTCGTCAGCAGCAGCGACGTCGCCAGCACGCATAGCGTCACGCGGCGCGCGTTAGTCGAGCCGATGCGCGCGCCCGCCACGGGCGCGACGATCAACTGCGGCCCGTACAGCAGGAAGTTGAGCAGCGCAAGGATCGCGGCCGAGCCGGACAGGTGATAGATCAGCAGGTTCAGCGTGACGTTCTGCGTCCAGCTGCCGAGCACCGACGCGACTTGCCCGCTCAGATAGCGCCGCAACGATGCCTCCGACAGCGCGGGAAACAGCCTGCTCACCCATCCCGCTTGCGTTGCCACGTTCATGACAGCGCCTTGCCGCGCGTTTCGGGCGCGAACAGCACGACTGCAGCCGCGGCGATGAACGCGACGATCGTCGTCGCGAGTCCGAGCACGAAGCCGCCCGAGGTCGACGCCAGCGCACCGATGATCAACGGCGCGATGAAGCCGCCGAGACGGCCGCCGTTGTATGCGAGCCCCATGAAGAATCCGCGCGACGCCGTGTTGCCGATGATCTCCGCGAGGAACGGACCGGCACCCGCGAAGATGCCGTTCACGCTGAAGCCGGTCAGAAAAATCGCGATCATCAGCAGCAACGCATTCGCCGATACGATGTACACGCCGACGGCGATTGCACCGACGAGCAGGTACGCCAGGAACATCGGACGACGGCCGATCCGATCGACCCATGCCGAGAACAGCAGAAAGCCGGTGATCGCGCCGAACTGCAGCGCCAGCACGAACTTCAGGCTATGCACGAAGTCGAGATGCTTCACCGTGACCAGAAAGGTCGGCGTCCATGTGAATACGCCCCAGTAGAGGTACTGCAGAAAGAAGATGAAACAGAAGGCAGTGAGCAGGCCGCGCACGTTCAGCTTCTCGTGCGTTGCCGCGTCGGCTTGGCGGACCGACGACCTGGCATGCTTGCGTTCGAGCCAGATCGGCGATTCCGGCGTCTTGCGCGCGACCCAGAACAGAATGAAGAACGGCGACGCGCCGATCAGGAACAGCAGGCGCCAGCCGTCACCGGCTAATCCGCCATGCGCGGCACCGACGATGCCCGAGATCGCGATCGCCAGAATCGCGCCGATCGGCAAGCCCATCTGCATCAGCGCACCGCCCTTGCCTCGCCGGCTCGGGTGCCAGGTTTCCGCGATCAGCGCCGCGCCGGCCGTCCAGGTTCCGCCCATGCCAAGCGCGCCGAGAAAGCGCAACGCCGCGAACCAGTGCGAATCGGGTGCGAACGCGATCAAGCCCGAGAACAGCGAATAGATACCGATGCAGAGCAGCGCGGTGCGCACGCGCCCTATCCGGTCCGATACGAAGCCGAACAGAATGCCGCCGGCGATCTGTCCGGCCGCCGTCACGCTCGTGAACATGCCGAGCTGCGCCTTGCTCAGCCCGAACTGCAGCGCAAGCGTCGGCAGCAACAGCGAAAGCAGGAACGAGTCGTAGCTCTCGAATGTCCAGCCGAGCCCCGCGAGCGACAGCGAACGCCACTCCATACCGGAAATGCGCGCGAACCCTTTATCCGCGGCGGCAGACGCCGTGTCGTGCGTCGCTGCCGTTGCACTCGTCTTCATGGCTTGTCTCCGGGAATCGCGATGCGATACGTCGATGCCGCTGTCCGGCTGAACAGCGCGGTCTTTTCATCGGCCGACATCGCGGACGCGAGTCGTTTGAAGGCGTTCCACAGCACGCGATAGCTGAACATCCCTTTGTCGACGGGGAAGTTGCTTTCGAACATGCAGCGATCGACGCCGAAGCGTTCGACGCAGGTGTCGAAATACGGACGCCACGCCGACGCCAGTTCCTGCGACGACGGCGGCAGGTCGCGCGCGGCGAAGTCGAAACCGAACACGGTCATGCCCGCGCCGCCGAGCTTCAGACGCGTATTCGGCAGTGCGGCCAGACGCGCGAGTTGCCGTTTCCACTGCGCATGAACTTCCGCGTGCCGCCCGGCATGCGGGCCGACGCCAAGCGGCCCACCGAAATGGTCGATGACGACCGTGACGTCCTCGCATGCGCGCGCGAGTTCGTACAGGTCCTCGAGCTGCGTGTGATAGACCCAGGCATCGAGCGACAGCCCGTAGCGCGCGAGCATCGTCACGCCGCGCCGGAAAGCCGGATCGGCCATCCGGTCGCGCGGCGGCGTCACGGGACTCGATCGCACGTCGGGGCTCGCATGCCAGGCGAGCGGATTGCGGATCCCGCGCAGCCGCCCGCCGGACACCTGCAGCATCGTGTCGAGCACCGCGTCGAGTTCGGCGCCGAGCGACAGGTCGGCACCGCCGACGATCGCCTCGCAGCATCGCGCGGGGCCGTATGCGCCGCTGTCGAACATCGCGGCGATGCCGCTCGCGAATTGCACTTCGCCGACCGGCTTGAACGCATCGGGCCCGCTTGCACGCAACATCGAGCGGCACTGCACGTAGACCGTCGACACGATCCGATGGCCGCTGCGCACGTCGGCGCCGAACTCGTCCGCGAGATAGCGCCCGGTCTGGCGATCCCACAGGTGATGATGGGCGTCGACGATGGCGAGCGCGGGTTCGAGCACCGGCTCGTCGCGTCGTGCAAGCCACTCGGGCCTGACGGGAAGATGCGGCGCATGGACGTTCTGCATGGCAGTCGCCTTAGAACTTCTGGCGCATGCCGATCACCACACCCGTCTGGTTGTGACCGGGTGCGACCGTGCCGTAGCCGTTTACGCCGAGCGCGGAGCCGCCCTTGTTGCGTGCGAAACCCGCTGTCGCGTAGATATCGGTGCGCTTCGACAGCAGATAGTCCGCACAGAGCACGGCAAGCCACGGATCGGCACTGGTCGAATGCACGTCCTGGTAATAGGCCGTTGCCGTGACCACGAACGCCGGCGACACCGTGTATTGCGCGCCGGCCCAGTACAGACCGGCCGCACTGGCCTCGGCACCGTTCGCGACGCGAATCGGGTTCGCCGGCAGGAACGCATTCGATGCACGCAGATATCGATAGCCGACGAAGCCCCTCACCGGGCCGATCGCGTACGACGCCGCAGCCGTTGCGCGACGTTCGGTGCCCGTGTTCGTCGCGACGGTATTGCTGTTGCGCTGCTCGTACGACAGGCTGGCGGCGAACGGTCCTTGTGCGAAAGTCAGTGCGCCGCTGAAGAAGCGGCCGGTGAGCTGCGCACCGGGCACCTCCGAGCCGTACCCGGTGTCGTAGCGCGTGCTATACATCGCCTGCGCAGTCAATGGCCCGAACACGCCCGTGTACTTCGCCGAGTTGTCGATACGCGCGGCCGCTGCGTAGTCGAGCGACAGCACCGAGTATCGCGACGACGCGCCCATCGGATCGAACGCCACGGCCTGCTCGTAGAAGAGCGAGTTCTGGCGGCCGAACGTCAGCTGCTGACCGCGGTACGACAGTCCGACCCATGCCTGCCGGCCGAAAAGCCGCGACGTCGTGGCGGCGTTCGGACCGAGGCCTTTCGTCGACTGCGCGGTCGTGCCGTCATTGACGTTGAAGCCGTCTTCCAACTGGAAAATCGCCTTCATGCCGCCGCCGAGATCTTCTACGCCCTTCAATCCCCAGCGCGAACCGGACAGATTGCCCGACGCTTCGCGCGTCTGCGCGCCGCCCGTACTCGTATTGTTGATGTGCTCGATCCCGACGTCGACAATGCCGTAGAGCGTGACGCTGCTTTGCGCATGCACGGCACCGCACCCTAACGCCGCGCTCGCGACGGTGACGGCGCCCAGCACGAAGCAGGATGACGGACGGGCATTCTGGCTGGCCTGATTCGACAACATGGAGTCTCCAAACTATTTTTTGTGGGTAGGTCTGACGAATAAAGATTCACGTCTTGCGGGCTGCAGGCGCTTCGCCGGCGCCCGAGCCCGGATCGCCGAGCCATGCAATCGTCAGTGCGCCGAGCAACAGCACACCCGACACGGCGAAGAGCGGCACGGTGAAGCCGCCGGAGAACTGCTTGAGCGCACCGATCATCGACGGCCCGACGAAACCGCCGAGGTTGCCGACCGACACGATCAGCGCAAGTCCGCCCGCGGCGGCACGGCCGGTGAGGAATCCCGACGGAATCGCCCAGTACGTCGCCTGGAACGCGAGGATCCCGCTCACCGTGACGCACAGTGCGATCAGCTTGAACACCGGTGCATGAATGAAGGCGCTCGCGCACAACGCCACGGCAGCGACGGCCAGCGCGCCGGCGACATAGGGAATGCGACTGGCCGCGCGATTGGCGACGCGCGCCCACCAGAGCATCACGACGGCACCGATGGCATACGGAATGGCCGTCAGCCAGCCGACCACCGCGTGTTCGACACCGAACTGCTTGATGATCTGCGGCATCCACAAGCCGACGCCGAGCGAGCCGACGATTCCGCAGAAGTTGATGAACGCGAGCACGAACACGCGCCAGTTCGTCATCGCGTCGCGCAGCTTGCTGCCGTGCTTCGCGCCGATGTCGCGCTGCTCGAACGCGAGGCGCTTTGCGAGCGACGCCCGCTCTTCGTCACTGAGCCACGCCGCTTTCTCGGGACGGTCGGCCAGCACGAACAGGCATGCGATGCCGAGCATCACCGCCGGAACGCCTTCGATCAGCAGCAGCCACTGCCAGCTGCGCAGCCCATGCAGACCGCCGAGTCCGAGCAGCGCACCCGAAATCGGCGAGCCGATCATGTTCGCGACGGGAATGCCGACGAGGAAGGCGGCCGTCGCCTTCGCGCGCCACTTGCCGGGAAACCAGTGCGTGAAATACAGATAGATGCCGGGCGTGAACCCCGCCTCGGCAAGCCCGAGCAGAAAGCGCGCAGCCGCGAAGCTCTTCGGTCCGACGACGAACGCCGTCGCCATCGAGAACAGGCCCCACGTGATCATGATTCTCGCGATCCACACGCGCGCACCGACCTTCTGCATGATCAGGTTGCTCGGAATCTCGAACAGGAAATAGCCGATGAAGAACAGGCCGGCACCGAAGCCAAACGCCTCGGCCGTGAGCCCGAGATCCTTGTTCATCGTCAGCGCGGCAAAACCGACATTGGTCCTGTCGAGATAGCTGATCACGTAGCAGACGAAGATGAACGGCAGAATGCGCCGAAATGCCTTGGCGAGCGTGCGCTCGCTGGCCGCGTAGTCTTCGGCGGCGAGGCGCCCCGTGGGTGGCGCGTCGGCGTGCGGCGCGTCGTCGCCGGCACGCAGCACTTGCGAAATGGTCATGCTTGTCTCCTTCGTCGCGCGGCTGACGGCGCGATCTTTCGGCATGCGGGCAGGAAGCCGGCGAGCGGCTTCCCGGTTCGCGGGTCTCAGTCCTTCTTCGCGGCCTGTTTCGGCAGCGGGCCGGCAATGCTCATGTGCGCTTTGAGGACGGACCCGGACGTCGATTCGGTGATGAAAAGCGTCTTCATGTCGGCGCCGCCGAAGCACACGCTCGTGAGCGACGCGCCTTTCGGTCCGGTGAGGATCTCGACGGGCTCTGCGCAGTGGTTGAGCACCCACACGCGGCCGAGCCCTGGATTCGCGACGAACAGGCGGCCTTCGAGATCGACGGTGAGGCCGTCGGGGCCGCTCGGCCCGTATGACGTGAAGAACTGGCTGACCTTGCTGACGGACCCGTCGGCCTGCAGCGGCATGCGCCACACGGCATTGCCGCGCGTCATCGCGACGAACAGCACCTTCTCGTCGCGCGACAGGACGAGCCCGTTCGGGCTCGGGCAAGTGCCGAGCAGCATGTCGAGCTTGCCGTCGGGCGACAGCCGATAGACGCGGCCCGTCGGATCGTGCAGTCCCGTTTGCCCCTGGTCGGTGAAATAGAGGTTGCCTGCCGAGTCGAACGTCAGATCGTTCACGCCCTTGAAGCGTTCGGTGTTGCGGCGCTCGAGATACGGGCGAATCTCGCCGCGCGCGATATCGAGCAGCATCAGGCCGTTTCGATAGTCGGTAATGATCAGATGCGAGGCGTCGAAGCGCTTCATCCCGTTGGGCTCGCCATCGTATTCGACGACGAGATCCCAGTCGCCGGACGGCGAAATGCGGAAAATGCGCCCGTGCGGAATGTCGGTAACGAACAGATAGCCGGCCGGATCCCAGACCGGCCCTTCGAGAAACGAATCGGTGACCATTCCGCCGCGATTCGCGCGCGCCCATTCCGTGCGGACGTCCGGCTTGCGAAACTTCTCCGGCATGCGCGTGAACACTTCGGCTTCGCGCACGTCGGGGCTCGTCAGATAAAACATGCGTACCTCGATGTTGTGGTTCAGGCCGCGCTGCGCGCGCGTTCGTCGAGCACTGCGAGGACGTTGGCGGCCGCGCCCTTGCCCATGTTCACGTACGCGGCGTCGCTCACGCCGCCGATATGCGGAGACAGAATCACGTTGGGGAGCTGCTGGAACGGGTGCGGCGATGTCATCGGCTCCACGTCGAAGCTGTCGAGCGCGGCCGCACGCAATGCGCCGCTCGTCAGCGCGTCGGCAAGCGCAGCTTCGTCGATCAAACCGCCACGCGCGGTGTTGACGAGAATCGCCCCGCGCTTGAAGCGCGCGAGCGTGTCGCGGTTGAGCATCCGGCGGTTGTCGGCCGTCAGCGGGCAATGCATCGAGACGACATCCGACTCCGCGTACAGCGTGTCGAGCGGCACCAGCGTCACTCCGGCGGGCGCTTCCTTTGCGAACGGATCGAACGCGAGCACCTTCATGCCGAACGCCACGCCGATCGCGGCCACGCGCCGGCCGATCGCGCCGAGTCCGACGAGGCCAAGCGTGCGCCCGTCGAGTTCGACCGACTTGTGCGTCGCCTTGTCCCAATGGCCCTCGCGCATGCGCATATCGAGGTGCGGAACCGACTTCGCGCACGCGAGGATCAGCGCCCACGCGTGTTCGGCGACGGCAGCCGCATTCGCGCCGACCGCGGCGCGCACCGCGATGCCGCGTGCGGCCGCAGCGTCCTGATCGATCACGTCGATGCCGCTGCCGTGCTTCGAGATCACCTGCAGGTTTTCGGCCGCGTCCATGATGCGGGCGTTGATCTTGCCGTACCGGACGATGATCGCGACCGGCTTGTGCTTGACGCAGAGCGCGACGATGTCGTCTTCGGTCGGCTGCTTGCCGGCGAACACGACGTCGAACTGCGCAAGCATCTCGAGCGCTTGCGGTGCAAGGTCGGCGGCGGTCACGAGGACCACGGGCTTGTGCGAAGCGGTCTGCATCACAGCGCCTCGCCTTCGGCCAGCATGCCGGCTGCGCGCAGTTCCTTCTCGATCCAGCCCGGACGGACGTCGCCCTTGTGAATCGCCGCGATACGCGCGGTTTCGGCGTCCAGCTTTTTCTGCGCGAGATCGACGATGCGCGCGACGTCGGCGCGCGCAATGACCACGACGCCGTCCGCGTCGCCGACCACCAGGTCGCCCGGGTTGACGGCCGTGCCGCCGAGCGAGATCGGCGCATTCACGCGCCCCGCGACGCTTTTCGTCGGGCCGCACGGATTGAGGCCGGCCGCGAAGATCGGATAGTCGCCGTTGGCCAGCTCGTGTGCGTCGCGCACCGCGCCGTCGATGACGATCCCGGCGATGCCGCTCGCCTTCGCCTGCGTCGCCATGATTTCGCCGAGCAGCGCGCACGAGATGTCGCCCTTGCCGTCGACCACGATGACGTCACCCGGTTTCGCAACGGCGAGTGCCGCATGGATCGCCAGGTTGTCGCCCGCGCGCACTTCGACCGTGACTGCGGGGCCTGCGACCTTCATCGTGGGCGACAGCGGCCGCACGCGGCCATGCACGGTGCCGCGGCGGCCCGCGACATCGGCCAGGATCGCCGCTTGATAGCGTGCGGCGGCCTGAACGAGCTCGGGCGGCACGCGTTCGATGTCGCGATTGATCGGAGAACTGCTGACGGCTGGCTTGCTCATCGTTCGACCTCATGTTGCGCGTTGTACGATGTACAACGCTGGTGTACAGTGTGAAATCACTATAACGACATGACCTGCCGTCTGGCACTAGCGTTTACCCTTTTACGTGGTAAACCATCGTTTTACTGTGTACAATCATCGTCGCGTACCAACGGAGACGAAGAATGGGAAATGACGGGGTAGTTGCCGTGGAAAAGGCGCTGTCGCTACTCGACTGCTTCAAGCCCGGCGCAGAATCGCAGTCGCTCGCGATGCTCGCGCAGGCGTCCGGCATGCACAAGACGACGGTCTATCGCTTGATGAACTCACTGGAACGAATGGGATATGTCGTGCGTTCGCAGGCGGGGAACTACTCGCTCGGGCATCGCGTGCTGTATCTGGGCAAGCTGTTCGAGCAGTCGTTCCACTTGTCGTCGGTCGTCGAGCCCGCATTGCACGCGCTCGCCGCGCAGACGAAGGAAAGCGCATCGTACTACGTGCACGACAACGGCCGGCGGCTTTGCCTGTTCCGCGCGGAACCGTCGGAGGGGTTGCGCGAGACGCGTGTCGCCGGCACGACTTTCCCGCTCGACGACACGGCGATCAGTCAGGTGATCCGATTCTGGGGACTCGGGGAACCGATCTACGACGAGCCGCCCGCGCTGCCGCTGTTCACGGCCGGTGCGCGCGACGTTCATACCGCGGCGTTCGCGATCCCGATCTTCGGCGCCGGCGACAAGTTCATGGCGGCCCTGACGCTTTCGGGACCGGCATCGCGGCTCACTCAGGCGCATGAAACGGGCGAACTCGATCGCGTGCAACTGGACGCGGCAGCCGATCTGTCTCGCAGGCTTGGTGCTACTGCGGCATTCTGCGAAAAGTTTTACGGGCTCTGAGCGGGACGCGATTGTTGGACGGTGTTTGGTCTCGCATCCGCAGCGTAACAAGGGCGTCGAATTTGTCGAAAAATGCGTCCGTATCGATATGCCGCACATAGGCTGCTTTTTTGATCGCGTCATCGACGGAAGTGCGTTCCTTCTCAACGACAATCGCGCGACTCCATCACAATTGACCGGACGACGCGAATCAGAACAGTCTCGAGATGGCGAGGCTCGAAAGCACGCTTACCTCCCGGAAACCTCCCCAAGACAAGGAGCGAATCTCGTAAGGCGTTGACTGGAAAGGAAAAATACTGGTGGGCCCGGCGGGGTTCGAACCCGCGACCAATCGATTATGAGTCGACTGCTCTAACCGCTGAGCTACAGGCCCTGGAGGAATGCGGAGCGTGCTACATGCGCCACCGGCAAAGACGCCGGGCCGGCATTGTAACAACAAAGGGAACAAACGCCACCGGCATCCGACGGATGCCGGCGGCGTTCGACAGGGAGAAGCCGAAAATCAGTTCCCTTCGAGGAACGACTTCAGCTTGTCGGAACGGCTCGGGTGACGCAGCTTGCGCAGCGCCTTGGCCTCGATCTGACGGATCCGCTCACGCGTGACGTCGAACTGCTTGCCGACTTCCTCGAGCGTGTGATCGGTGCTCATTTCGATACCGAAACGCATCCGCAGCACCTTCGCCTCACGCGGCGTCAGCGAATCGAGCACGTCCTTCACGACGTCGCGCATGCTCGCATGCAGCGCGGCATCCGCCGGCGCGACCGTGTTGGTGTCCTCGATGAAGTCGCCGAGATGGGAATCGTCGTCGTCGCCGATCGGCGTTTCCATCGAGATCGGCTCCTTCGCGATCTTCATGATCTTGCGGATCTTGTCTTCCGGCATCTCCATCTTCTCGGCCAGCGTCGCCGGATCCGGCTCGAGACCGGTTTCCTGCAGAATCTGCCGCGAGATGCGGTTCATCTTGTTGATCGTCTCGATCATGTGAACCGGAATACGGATCGTGCGCGCCTGGTCCGCGATCGAGCGCGTGATGGCCTGACGAATCCACCACGTCGCATACGTCGAGAACTTGTAGCCGCGACGGTATTCGAACTTGTCCACCGCCTTCATCAGGCCGATGTTGCCTTCCTGGATCAGGTCGAGGAACTGCAGGCCGCGGTTCGTGTACTTCTTCGCGATCGAGATCACGAGACGCAGGTTCGCCTCGGTCATTTCGCGCTTCGCCTGACGCGCCTTCAATTCGCCGGCCGCCATCTGACGGTTGGTTTCCTTCAGATCCTTCAGCGGCAGCACGACGCGCGCCTGCAGGTCGAGCAGACGCTGCTGCTGTTCGCGGATCGCCGGGATGTTGCGCGACAGGATCGCGCTGTACGAATGGCCTTCGGCCGCGATCTTCTCGGCCCAGTCGAGGTCCGTCTCGTTGCCCGGGAAGCGCGCGATGAATTCCGAACGCGGCATCCCGCACTTGTCGACGACGATGTGCAGGATCTGACGCTCGACCTGACGCACTTCGTCCACCTGCGCACGCAGCGTGTCGCAGAGGCGCTCGACGGTACGCGCGGTGAAGCGGATCGTCATCAGCTCGCTCTGGATCGTTTCCTGCGCCTTCAGGTAGGACTTCGACTTGTAGCCTTCCTTCTCGAACGCGCGGCGCATCTTGTCGAACCACTCGCTGATCAGCGCGAACTTCTCGAGCGAGGCGCGCTTCAGCGCTTCGAGCTGGGCGGCGTTGGCGGTCGCCTGCGCGGCGCCGTCATCGTCCTCCTCTTCCTCTTCTTCCTCTTCCTCTTCGACCTCTTCGTCCTCGTTCTCGATTTCCTCCGCTTCCTTCGCGGAGAAACCGTCCGTGTCGGTGTCCGAAGCGTTCGGATCGAGCAGGCCGTCGACGAGCTCGTCGACGCGGATCTCGTCGTTCGCGACGCGCTCCGCCATCGCGAGGATGTCGGCGATCGTCGTCGGGCATGCGGAGATGGCCATCACCATGTGGCGCAGGCCGTCTTCGATGCGCTTCGCGATCTCGATTTCGCCTTCGCGCGTGAGCAGCTCGACCGTGCCCATCTCGCGCATGTACATCCGGACCGGATCGGTCGTGCGGCCGAATTCGGAATCGACGGTGGACAGCGCAACTTCCGCTTCCTCTTCGACTTCGTCGTCCGACGACGCGGCCGGCGCGTTGTCGTTCAGGAGCAGCGTTTCCGCGTCCGGCGCCTGCTCGTAAACCGCCACGCCCATATCGTTGAACGTGCCGATGATGCCTTCGAGGGCTTCGGTCTCGGTGAAGTTGTCCGGCAGGTGGTCGTTGATTTCGGCGTACGTCAGGAAGCCGCGCTCCTTGCCGAGCTTGATCAGCGCGCGCAGCTTCACGCGGCGCTCTTCGAGCTCCTCGGCCGTGCCGGGCGTGCTCGTCGCGAACGCTTCCTTCAGCAGCGCCTTTTCCTTGGCGCGGCGGTCGCGCACCTTGGACTTGCCCGGGGCAGCCGCCGCTGCGGGCTGCTCGTCGCTCTGATTTGCGTCGTCATCGACGGATACTTCGTTCAGCTTTTTCGTCATGGAGTTCGCCGTACCGGCTATATCGACTCGCGGCTGCTGGACGACAGCCGGTTGAACCGTGGGTGCATGAGTAGTACGTACTGCCGTTTCGTCCGCCGCGGCAGCCGCGTCCCTTGCGCTTTTCGCACTTGCCCGCTTCGCCGCCGGCTTGGCCGGCCCGGAGTCGGGTCTGGCGGCAGCCCGTGTTCTGGCTGCCGGCGCCGGCGCAGCTTGAGCAGTGCCGGCCGCGGTTTTCTTTCCTGCAGGGGTTGATGTAGCCGAAGACGTCGTCCTGGCGGAAGAAGCAGACTTGGCCGCTGTGACCTTCTTGGTCGGCTCCGTCGAGCCCTTGCCCGTTGCTTTCTTTCCGCCTGTCGTCTTTGCCATCGCGAATCTCGCCTCTGCTTAGAAAACAAACCGCTGGAAACCTTATATTATAGCACGCTGGGGAGCCTCTCTCCTGGCGCCCCGGCTGCCTACAGCCCGAGCCGACGTTTCATGTCGGTTCGCTGCTCATTCAAGTGCTTCAATTCGGCCAATTCCTCGGGCGTGAACGCGGATTGCCGCGCCAGCCGATCGAGCCGGTCGCAGCACGCGTCGTAGCGCATCTTCAGCACGGCCGCCTGCAGTTCCTCCCCGGCGATCCGTTCCTGTTCGCGCTGCCGCTCGGCCACCGCCTCGTCGTCCGGATTCTGTAACAGCAAATCGCGGACGTTTTCATCATAGTCCAGAATTTCGCGGAAAATTTCCTCGTACGTCGCGCTGTTCGGCGACGTACGCAGCACGTCGGACAGCAGCCGGAACTCCGCGCCGTCGCCGAGCGCGCGCGCGTGGTCGACGACTTCCGCAAAGAGTTCGCCGATGCGCGGCAGCGCGCGCAGCGTCGCGACCTGCTCGTCCTCGAGCGCCAGCGCGATACGCGGATGCATGACGAGCGTGCGCAACGCGCGCTTTTCGCTCTCCGTCACGCGCCGGCGATCGCTGCGCGCCGGCGCCTGGCGCGGCGCAGCCGCGATGCGCGCATCGACTTCCGACAACGCCGCCACTTCCTCGAACGGAATATCGAGGCGATCCGCGATCATGTGCATGATCTGTGCGCGCAACGCATTCGCGGGCAGCGCCTGCAGCAGCGGCTTCGCGTCGAACAGCGCCTTCGCGCGGCCTTCCGGCTGGTCGAGCGCCTTGCCCGCAATTGCTTCGTTCAACAGAAATTGCGACAGCGGCATCGCGCGCTCGACCTGGTCCGAGAACGCGTCCGCGCCGAACTCGCGCACATAGCTGTCCGGATCGTGCTCGGGCGGCAGAAAAAGGAATCGGATCGTCCGATTGTCCGCCGCGTGCGGCAGGCAGGCCTCCAGCGCGCGACGCGCGGCGCGCCGGCCGGCCGAATCGCCGTCGAAGCTGAAAATCACCGTATCGGTCTGCCGCAACAGCTTCTGCACGTGAATCGGCGTGCAGGCGGTGCCGAGCGTCGCGACCGCGTTCGGGAAGCCGAGCTGCGCCAGCGCCACGACGTCCATATAGCCTTCGACGACCAGCACGTACTTGCGTTCGCGGATCGCAAGCCGCGCCTCGAACAGCCCGTACAGTTCGCTGCCCTTGTTGAACAGCGGCGTTTCGGGCGAGTTCAGATACTTCGGTTCGCCGCTGCCGAGCACGCGGCCGCCGAAGCCGATCACCTGCCCCTTCACGTTGCGGATCGGGAACATGATCCGCTCGCGGAACCGGTCGTAGCGGCGCGCGGCGCCCTGCGCGTCGGTTTTCTCGCTGACGATCACGAGCCCCGACTCGACGAGCGCATCGTCGCGGTAGTTCGGGAACGCGGCCTCGAGGTTCTGCCAGCCGTCCGGCGCATAGCCGAGCCCGAAGCGCGCGGCGATCTCGCCGGTCAGGCCCCGGTTCTTCAGATACTGGATCGCGGCCGGCGCGCCGCGCAACTGCTTGCGGTAGTAGTCGCACGCGGTCGCCATCACGTCGGAGAGCGCCGTCGCCACCGATTTCGATACGGGCGCCGGATAGTCGCCGCCCGCTCCGCCGCCGCCACGCGTCGACGGTTCGTGCGGCACGGTCAGCCCGACCGACTGCGCGAGTTCCTGCACGGCTTCCGGGAACGTCAGCCCCGCGTGCTCCATCAGAAAGCCGATCGCCGTGCCGTGCGCGCCGCAGCCGAAGCAGTGATAGAACTGCTTCGTCGGGCTGACCGTAAACGACGGGCTCTTCTCGTTATGGAACGGGCACAGCCCCATGAAGTTCGCGCCGCCCTTCTTGAGCTGCACGTACCGGCCCACCACGTCGACGATATCGACGCGGTTCAGCAAATCCTGCAGGAACGAATGCGGAATCACCGTGGGATCGAGCGAAAGAGGACGATACGACGCCCGGCGCACGCTGCCGCGCGCCGGATCACGCGGCTTACTTCGACAGCGCGGCCTTGACCTGCGCGGACACGGCCGTCATGTCGGCGCGACCCGCGAGCTTGCCCTTCAGCACGCCCATCACCTTGCCCATGTCCTGCGGGCCGGCGGCGCCCGTCTGCGCGACGGCCGCCTGCACTTCGGCAGCGACTTCGGCGTCCGACAGTTGCGCGGGCATATAAGCGCTCAGCACCGTCAGCTCGGCCTGCTCCTTCGCGACGAGATCGTCGCGGCCGGCGGCCTGGAACTGGCTGATCGAGTCCTTGCGCTGCTTGATCATCTTGTCGATCACGGCCGTGATGCCGGCGTCGTCGAGGGTGACCTGATCGTCGACTTCGCGCTGCTTGATGGCAGCCATCAGCAGGCGGATCGTCGCGAGACGCTCGCTTTCCTTCGCGCGCATCGCGGCCTTCATGTCATCGCTGATCTGCTCTTTCAAACTCATCTTTCACCCGAGATGGAAACGTGGAGGCGACGCCCGCGAATGGGCGTCAACACAAAAACCCGCTTGGACAGTGTCTCAAGCGGGTTGCTCGAATCCGGCATCGGCGACTCGCTGCCCGGTCGCGCGCGTTTCGCCGGTGCGCCGCTCGGCCAACCGCGCGGCGCCCAATCGTTCAGTACAGCTTTTTCGGCAGCATCTGGCTGCGGATCCGCTTGTAGTGACGCTTCACCGCCGCAGCCTTCTTGCGCTTGCGCTCGGCCGTCGGCTTCTCGTAGAACTCGCGCGCACGAAGCTCGGTCAGCAGACCGTTCTTCTCGATCGTGCGCTTGAAGCGACGCATGGCAACTTCGAACGGCTCGTTTTCTTTAACGCGAATGATCGTCATGATCCGACACGAATAAAGGTTTGCAGGGAAAGATTAACGAGTATAGCAGAGGCTTTGCACAAAGGCACTACGACGTCAAGCACCGCGAGCGAACTCCGCGGCGGCCTTGCCGGCGGCCTGCCCGGACGCCCACGCCCACTGGAAGTTGTAGCCGCCGAGCCAGCCCGTCACGTCGACCGCCTCGCCGACGAAGAACAGTCCCGGCACGCGTGCGCTCATCATCGTCGCCGACGACAGCTCGCGCGTATCGACACCGCCCTTCGTCACTTCGGCCTTCTTGTAGCCTTCGGTGCCGTTCGGCGTCAGCGTCCAGCCCGCCAGCGCGTCGCCGATCTGGCGCAGCACCTTGTCGGGCAAGTCCGCGAGGCGCGCGTCGGCGGCCACGCGGTGCGTGTCGAGCCACACGTGCGCGAGCCGCGACGGCACCCAGTCCGCGAGCAGCGAGCCGATCTGCCGCTTCGACGTGCGCTTCGCCTCGAGCAGCTCGGCCACGGTGTCGCGCTGCGGCACCAGGTCGATCCGGATCGGCTCGCCGGGGTGCCAGTAGCTCGAAATCTGCAAGATGCCGGGCCCCGACAGCCCGCGATGGGTCAGCAGCAGATCCTCGACGAATTCGCCGCCGCGCTTCTTGTCGCCGGTCGACACGCGCACCTCGAGCGACACGCCGGACAGCGCCGCGAACGGCGCCCAGTCCTGCTGCGCGAACGTCAGCGGCACGAGCGCGGGCCGCGTATCGACGAGCTTGTGGCCGAACTGCTTCGCGAGCCGATAGCCGAAGTCGGTCGCGCCGATCTTCGGGATCGACAGGCCGCCGGTCGCGACGATCAGCGCGCGCGCACGGATGGGGCCCGCCTGCTGCGTGTCGAGCGTGAAGCCGTCGTCCGCGGCATGACGCACGGCGTCGACGACGACCGGCCGGCGCCATGCGATGCCGCCCGCGTCGCATTCGTGCTTGAGCATGTCGATGATCGCGTCGCTGCCGTGATCGCAGAACAGCTGGCCCTTGTGCTTCTCGTGCCACGTCACGCGATGCTGCTTGAGCAGCGCGAGGAAGTCGCGCGGCGTGTAGCGTGCAAGCGCCGAGCGCGCGAAGTGCGGATTGGCCGACAGATAGTTGTCCGGGCCCGCATGGAGATTCGTGAAGTTGCAGCGGCCGCCGCCCGAGATGCGGATTTTCTCGGCGAGCCGCGGCGCGTGGTCGATCAGCACCACGCGGCGACCGAGCTGCCCGGCCACCGCGGCGCTCATCATGCCGGCCGCGCCCGCGCCGATTACGGCGATGTCGTAAGTTTCCATGGCGCGGATTGTACCCGGCCGGCATCGCGCCGGGGCCCGGCGCCGGCGGCGGCCGGCCCTTGCCTGCTATACTTTCCGGTTACTCGATATTCCTGCGGCGCGCTCGACGCAGCGCGCCGCGCCCGCACCCATGCTCGTTCTCGGCATCGAAAGCTCCTGCGACGAAACCGGTCTCGCGCTCTACGACACGCAGCGCGGCCTGCTCGCGCACGCGCTTCATTCGCAGATCGCGATGCACCGCGACTATGGCGGCGTCGTGCCCGAGCTCGCCTCGCGCGATCACATCCGGCGCGCGCTGCCGCTGCTCGAGGAAGTGATCGCGAAAAGCGGCGCGCGCCGCGAAGACATCGACGCGATCGCGTTCACGCAAGGCCCGGGGCTCGCCGGCGCGCTGCTCGTGGGCGCGAGCATCGCGAACGCGCTCGCGCTCGCATGGAACAAGCCGACCGTCGGCATCCACCATCTCGAAGGCCATCTGCTGTCGCCGCTGCTCGTCGCGGAGCCGCCGCCGTTCCCGTTCGTCGCGCTGCTCGTGTCGGGCGGTCATACGCAACTGATGCGCGTGACCGACGTCGGCGTGTACGAGACGCTCGGCGAAACGCTCGACGACGCGGCCGGCGAAGCGTTCGACAAGACGGCGAAGCTGATCGGCCTCGGCTATCCGGGCGGCCCGGAAGTATCGAAGCTCGCGGAAACGGGCACGCCGGGCGCCGTCGTGCTGCCGCGCCCGATGCTGCATTCGGGCGATCTCGACTTCAGCTTCAGCGGCTTGAAAACGGCCGTGCTCACGCAGATGAAGAAGTTCGAAGCGGCGCAGTTGTCGGGCGACGCGCTGGCGCGCGCGAAGGCCGATCTCGCGCGCGGCTTCGTCGACGCGGCCGTCGACGTGCTCGTCGCCAAATCGCTCGCCGCGTTGAAAAAGACCAAGCTGAAGCGGCTCGTCGTCGCGGGCGGTGTGGGCGCGAACCGTCAGTTGCGCGCCGCGTTGTCGGCCGCGGCCGCGAAGCGCGGTTTCGACGTGCACTATCCCGATCTCGCGCTGTGCACCGACAACGGCGCGATGATCGCGCTGGCAGGCGCGCTGCGGCTCGCGCGCTGGCCCGAGCAGGCCAACGTCGACTATGCGTTCACGGTGAAGCCGCGCTGGGATCTCGCGTCGCTCGCACGCTGAAGCGGCGCGCGCCGCACGATCCGCGCAGATGAAAAAGGCCGCTGCTGCGGCCTTTTCTTCATTCGACGCTCGCGCCATGCCGAAGCCGGCGCGTAGTCGGTCGCGCGTTACGCGGCATGCCGCTTGTCGCGCTCGATCAGCGCATACGCGCTGTGATTGTGAATCGACTCGAAGTTCTCCGCTTCGAGCACATACGCGACGATGCGTGCGTCCGCATCAAGACGCGCCGCGACGTCGCGCACGAGGTCCTCGACGAACTTCGGATTCTCGTACGCACGCTCGGTGACGAACTTCTCGTCCGGGCGCTTCAGCAGCCCCCACAGCTCGCACGACGCCTCTTCTTCCGCGATGCGGATCAGCGCCTCGACCGGCACGTCGGCCGCGAGTTCGGCATCGATCGTCACGTGCGAGCGCTGGTTGTGCGCACCGTACTGCGAGATCTTCTTCGAGCACGGGCACAGGCTCGTCACCGGAACGAGCACCTTCAGGAACAGGCGCGTGTCGCCGTTGCGGCTTTCGCCCGCGAGCGTCACTTCGTAGTCCAGCAGACTCTGCACGCCCGACACCGGCGCGGTCTTGTTGACGAAGTACGGGAACGTCACTTCGATGCGGCCCGCTTCCGCCTCGAGCTTCTCGAGCATCGACGCGATCATCGCGCGGAAGCGCTCGATCGTCAGCGGCGCGCGGTTCTCCTCGAGCAGCGCGACGAAACGCGACATGTGCGTGCCCTTCTGCTCGGCCGGCAAACGAACGTCGAGATTCCAGACGCCGATCGTCGGCTGCACGTCGCCGCTTTCGGTGAGCACCGTCAACGGATGCCGGACCGCCTTCACGCCCACGCGCTGAATCGGAATCTGACGGGTATCCACCGTGCTCTGCACGTCGGGCATCACGAAGGCGGGATTCATCTGGTTCATCTTGTTCAATCCTTGTAAGCCGCGCGTTCGACGACGCGCACGCCGCATCATGCGGCAGCCGGAAAAGCAACATGGGCCCGCAGGCCCATGTTTTTCCGCATCAATGAAGACCGGTTGCGCCAGTCGCGCCGATGCCGCCCTCAGGCGGCGCCGGCTCAGGCGACGCGCTTTGCCTGACCGGCAACGCCGGTTGCCGGGTTCAGGAAGCGTTCGCGAATCGATTTCGCGATGCCCGCGCCGTCGAGGCCGCAGAGCGACAGCAGCTTCGCGGGGTCGCCGTGATCGATGAACTGGTCAGGGAGGCCCAATTGTAGTACGGGTCGGATAACCCCACTCTCCATCAGGGCTTCGACGCAGGCCGAGCCTGCCCCGCCCATCACGCAGCCTTCTTCGGCGGTGACGAGGAAGTCGTGCGTCTCCGCGAGCTCGCGCACGAGCGCCGCGTCGAGCGGCTTCACGAAACGCATGTTCGCGACGGTTGCATCGAGCTCTTCGGCCGCTGCGAGCGACGGCGCGACCATCGTGCCGAACGCGAGGATCGCGATGCGCTTGCCTTCCGGCTGCGACGTGCGGCGACGCACCTCGCCCTTGCCGATCGGCAGCTCGGTGAATTCCTTCACCGTCGCGACGCCGGTGCCCGCGCCGCGCGGATAGCGCACCGCGGTCGGGTTCGGCTGTTGCAGCGCCGTGTGCAGCATCTGACGGCATTCGTTCTCGTCCGATGCCGCCATGATCGTCATGTTCGGAATGCAGCGCATGAACGCGAGATCGTACGCGCCCGCATGCGTCGCACCGTCGGCGCCGACGAGGCCCGCGCGGTCGATCGCGAACACGACCGGCAGGTTCTGCAGCGCGACGTCGTGGATCAGCTGGTCGTACGCGCGCTGCAGGAACGTCGAATAGATCGCGACGACGGGCTTCAGCCCTTCGGTCGCGAGGCCGCCCGCGAACGTCACCGCGTGCTGCTCGGCGATGCCGACGTCGTAGTAGCGATCCTTGAAGCGCTTCTCGAACTCGACCATGCCCGAGCCTTCGCGCATCGCGGGCGTGATGCCGACGACGCGCGAATCGCGCTCGGCCTCGTCGCACAGCCACTCGCCGAACACCTGCGTGTACGTCTTCTTCGCGGGCGTCGCGGACGGCTTGATGCCTTCGGCCGGATTGAACTTGCCGGGGCCGTGATAGAGCACCGGATCGGCTTCGGCGAGCTTGTAGCCCTGCCCCTTCTTCGTGACGACGTGCAGGAACTGCGGGCCGCGCAGCTCGCGGATGTTCTGCAGCGTCGGGATCAGCGAATCGAGATCGTGACCGTCGATCGGGCCGATGTAGTTGAAGCCGAATTCCTCGAACAGCGTGGCCGGCACGACCATGCCCTTCGCATGCTCCTCGAGCTTGCGCGCGAGTTCGAGCACGGGCGGCGCGACGCTCAGCACGCGCTCGACGCCCGCACGCGCGGCCGCGTAGAAGCGACCCGACATCAGACGCGCGAGATGGCGGTTCAGCGCGCCGACCGGCGGCGAAATCGACATGTCGTTGTCGTTCAGGATCACGAGCAGTTTCGCGTCCTCGGACACGCCGGCGTTGTTCATCGCCTCGAACGCCATGCCGGCCGTCATCGCGCCGTCGCCGATCACCGCGATCGAGAAACGGTCGTCGCCGTTGAGCTGGCTGCCGATCGCCATGCCGAGCGCGGCCGAGATCGACGTGCTCGAATGCGCGGTGCCGAAGGTGTCGTATTCGGATTCGGAGCGGCGCGGGAAGCCCGAGATGCCGCCGAGCTGGCGCAGCGTCGGCATTTCGTCGCGGCGGCCGGTCAGGATCTTGTGCGGGTAGGTCTGGTGCCCCACGTCCCAGACGATGCGATCGTTCGGCGTGTTGAACACGTAGTGCAGCGCGATCGTCAGCTCGACCGTCCCGAGGTTGGACGACAAATGGCCGCCCGTCTTCGACACGCTGTCGAGCACGAACGCACGCAGTTCATCCGCGAGCGGTTGCAGTTGGCGACGATCGAGGCGGCGCAGGTCCGCCGGGTCGTCGATGGTTTTCAGCAAGTCGTACATCGTCGTTCCATTGTAGGAAATCAAACGCGCCCGCATTCTGTTGCACGCACCCGTAGCGTGTGCGCGGCGGCGGGCTTTCGCGTCAGCTGACCCGGTTCACTACCAGGTCGGCAAGTTCGGCGAGACGCTGCGCGCGTGCGCCGAACGGTTTCAGCGCATCGTGCGCTTCGGCGCGCAACTGCGCGGCGAGCTCGCGCGACGCATCGAGGCCGAGGATCGATACGTAGGTCGGCTTGTCGTTCGCCGCGTCCTTGCCGGCCGTCTTGCCGAGCGTCGCCGAATCGGTCGTGACGTCGAGAATGTCGTCGACGACCTGGAAGGCCAGGCCCACGGCCCCCGCATAGACGTCGAGTGCAGCCATCGTGTCGGCCGACGGCGTCTCGCCGGCCAGCGCGCCCATCCGCACCGCCGCGCGCAGCAGCGCGCCCGTCTTCATCCGGTGCATCGTTTCGAGTTGCTCGCGCGTCAGCTTGATGCCGACGCTCGCGAGATCGATCGCCTGGCCGCCCGCCATCCCGAGCGAGCCGCTCGCGAGCGCGAGCTCGCGCACGAGCGCCGCCTGCTGCACCGGCGACAGGGCAGCCGCGTCGGTCAGCGCGACGAACGCCTGCGACTGCAGCGCGTCGCCGACCAGCAGTGCGGTCGGCTCGTCGTACTGCACGTGCACGGTCGGCTTGCCGCGACGCAGCGCGTCGTCGTCCATGCACGGCATGTCGTCGTGCACGAGCGAGTAGACGTGGATCATCTCCAGCGCCGCCGCCGCCGCATTGCGCGCCGCCTCCGTCGCACCGGTCAATTCGCCTGCCGCATGGCACAGCAGCGGGCGAACGCGCTTGCCGCCGCCGAGGACCGCGTAGCGCATCGCTTCGTGGAGTCGTGCGGGCACCACGGTGTCAGCCGGCAGATAGTGGCCGAGTGCGTCCTCGACGCGGTCTAGCACGGACCGCATCCATTGTTCGAATGTCATAGATCGTCGTCTTCGCCGTCCGTGGCGGCCGCCGGCTTCAGCGTCGCGCCGTCGAGCACGCGAACCTGCTGCTCCACTTTCTCGAGCTGCTGTTGGCAAAACGCAACAAGGGCTGCGCCGCGGCGATACGCCGCCAGCGAATCCTCGAGGCTCAGCGCGCCGCCTTCCATCCGCGCAACCAGCGTCTCGAGCTCCGCAAGCGCTGTCTCGTAATTGTCCGGCAACGGTTCGGCGCCGTTGCCGGGCGGCGTCGCGCCTGGGGATGCGGTTTTCGCCATGGACGAGGGTGTCAAATTTCAAAACAAGTCGGACATTCTACGGCAAAAGAGAATTTTCCGACCTGCAGACTTGGGCGCGCGGGCCGTACTCCGGCCCCGACTTCGGCCCACATTGTGCGCCCGCCGCACGTCGCCGGACAAAAAATTGACACAAATCAGGCACTTAATGCTGGCCTTACGGGGCGAACCGGGTATAATTCTCCGTTTCCCTAAATCGATTTTTCGATGGTTGGGTTGTTCACTGCTTTCACGCTATCACCGGGAGTGGGAATGTCCAATCTGAGCGATGCGCTTCAGTTGAAGTCGGCTCACAGCCAGCTTCCAGTCACTGCATACTTCGATGAGGCGCTGCTTGCGCGCGAGATCGAAACCCTCTTCAAGAAAGGACCGCGTTACGTCGGGCACGAACTGATGGTGCCCGAGGCGGGCGACTATTTTGCGCTGCCGTCCGAGAAGGAAGGCCGCGTGCTCGTGCGCAACCAGGCGAACGAAATCGAGCTGCTGTCGAACGTCTGCCGCCACCGGCAGGCGATCATGCTGAACGGCCGCGGCCATACGCAGAACATCGTGTGCCCGCTGCACCGCTGGACCTACGACCTCGAAGGCCAGCTGCTCGGCGCGCCGCACTTTCCCGACAAGCCGTGCCTGAACCTCGGCAAGACGCCGCTGCAGAACTGGCAGGGGCTGCTGTTCGAGGCCGAAGGCCGCAACGTCGCGCGCGATCTGGCGAACCTCGGCACGAAGCATCACTTCGATTTCTCCGAGTACCAGTTCGATCACGTCGAAGTGCACGAGTGCGATTACAACTGGAAGACGTTCATCGAGGTGTACCTCGAGGATTACCACGTCGTCCCGTTCCACCCGGGCCTCGGCAATTTCGTGTCGTGCGACGATCTGAAATGGGAGTTCGGCGACTGGTACAGCGTGCAGACGGTCGGCGTGCACAACGCGCTGGCGAAGCCGGGCAGCGCGACGTACCGCAAGTGGCACGAGCAGGTGCTGAAGTTCCGCGACGGCGTGCCGCCGGAGTTCGGCGCGATCTGGATGGTCTACTATCCGGGCCTGATGATCGAGTGGTATCCGCACGTGCTCGTCGTGTCGTGGCTGATTCCGCGCGGCCCGCAAAAGACGACCAACATCGTCGAGTTCTACTACCCCGAGGAAATCGCGCTGTTCGAACGCGAGTTCGTCGAGGCCGAACGCGCGGCGTACATGGAAACGGCGGTCGAGGACGACGAGATCGCGATGCGGATGGACGCCGGCCGTCGCGCGCTGATGGAGCGCGGCGAGTCGCAGGTCGGCCCGTACCAGAGCCCGATGGAAGACGGCATGCAGCACTTCCACGAGTTCCTGCGCCGCCAGCTCGGCGATCTGTAAGCCGCGCGCGCTGCGGCATCCGCATGACGAAAAGACGGGCTTCGGCCCGTCTTTTTTTGTTTAGACTTGGCATATCGGGCCGTTTGCACGCCAGGGAGCCGTCATGCCTCACACTCACTACACCACACTGATTTCCGCGGCCAATCTTGCCGAACGGCTCGCTGCCGCGCCCGGCAGCGTCGCGCTGTTCGACTGCCGCTTCGATCTGGTCGATCCCGATGCGGGCGAAGCGGCGTACGCCGCCGGCCATATCGCCGGCGCGCAATACCTGCATCTCGATCGCGACCTGTCCGGCCGCAAGACCGGCACGAACGGCCGCCATCCGCTGCCGACGCGCGACGCGCTGGCCACGCTGCTCGCGAGCCGCGGGCTCAAGCAGGGGCAGCAGGTCGTCGCGTACGACGCGCAGGGCGGCGCCTATGCCGCGCGGCTCTGGTGGCTGCTGCGCTGGCTCGGGCACGATTCGGTCGCCGTGCTCGACGGCGGGCTGCAGGCCTGGCAGGCGGCCGGCCAACCGCTGACGACGGACGTCCCGCAGCCGGCTCCCGGCGATTTCCGCGCCGCGGCGCCGCTCGAATCGACCGTCGATGCGGCGACGGTACTCGCGAACCTCAGTGCGCCGACGCGCGTCGTGATCGACGCACGCGCGCCCGACCGGTATCGCGGAGAAAACGAAACGATCGATCGCGTCGGCGGCCATATCCCGGGCGCGCGCAATCGGTTCTTCAAGGACAACCTGACGGCCGACGGCCGCTTCAAGACGGGCCACGAGCTGCGCGAGACGTTCACCGCGCTGCTGGCCGGCACCGAGCCGAACCGCGTGATCCTGCAGTGCGGCTCCGGCGTGACCGCCTGCCACAACGCGCTCGCGATGGAAGTCGCGGGCCTGCATGGCGCGTCGCTGTATCCGGGCTCGTGGAGCGAATGGAGCGCCGATCCGTCGCGGCCGATCGCGACCGGCGCGACACCGTGACGCACGCGCGTACGGCGCGATAGCCAAGCGGCGGCCGAGGCCGCCGCTTCGCCGTTTACATCACGCCGTACTTGTGGAACCAGGCGATCGCGCGCTTCCATCCGTCCTCGGCGTCGGCCTTCACGTAGCTCGGCCGGTAGTCGGCAAAAAACGCATGGCCGGCATCCGGATAGACGACGATCTCCGACTCGCGCGCGAGCTTCGAGTCGCTCGTCTGGATCGCCTTGCGCATGTCCGCGAGCGATGCCTGCGTGATGTTCTGATCCTTCTCGCCGTACAGCCCGAGCACGGGCACCTTCAGCAACGACGCATGATCGACCGGATTGAACGGCGTCATCTCGTCGGTCTTGCCTTCGACGAAGCCGTACCACGCGACGGCCGCCCGCACGTGCGGATTGTGCTCCGCGTAGAGCCACGCCTGGCGGCCGCCCCAGCAGAACCCCGTCACGCCCAGGCGCGTCAGGTCGCCGCCGTTCTTGCCTGCCCAGGCGACCGTCGCATCGAGATCCTCGGTGACCTGCCGGTCGGGCACCTTGTTGATGATGTTGTCGTACAGGTCCTTGATCGTCGAATACTTCGACGCGTTGCCCTGCCGCGCGAACAGATCGGGCGCGATCGCGAGATAGCCGAGCTTCGCGAAGCGGCGGCAGACGTCGGCGATGTGCGCATGCACGCCGAAGATCTCGTGGATCACGATGACGACCGGCAGGTTCGTCTTGTCGACCGGCTGCGCGCGATACGCCGGCACGCTCGCGTCGCCGGAGCGGATCTCGACGGTGTCGACGTCGAGGCCGGCGCTGTCGGTCGTGATCGTCTGCGCGGACACCGGCAGCACGGCCGCCGCAAAAGTGCCGCCCAGCGCCGCCTGCATGAACTTGCGGCGCGAGAACGGGACGTGGGGAACCAGGCTGTCGACTTCGGGTTTCAACATGAATGCACTCCTCGATTGGGCGCCGCCGTCACGCCACGGATTCGACGCGACGCGGCATCGCGCCGTCGCCCGGCGCGAAGATTGCGGCGGGTGGCACGCCACCGCAAACGAAAACCCGCACAAGATGCCCAATAATCCGTTGTCGCGTCAACTGTCCGATATGTAAGACTCGATGACAGACGGCGGCCGCCCGTGCGTCGACCGACGTGCCGCGCGCGCCGAACGCGTTCAGTGCAGCTTCACGCGCGGCAGCGTCGTGCGACGCAGCCAGTGCGCGACCGTATCGAGGATCATCCGCGGATAGCCGTGCAGCGCCGCGATGTGCAGCCGGTACAGTGACATGTACATGAAGCGCGCGAACAGCCCTTCGATCAGCATGTTGCCGCCGATCAGGCCACCCATCAGGTTGCCGACCGCGCTGAAGTGACCGAGCGAGACGAGCGACCCGAAGTCGCGATACGTGAACTCGGGAAGCGGACGCCCGTCGAGCCGGCACGCGATCGCCTTCAGCAGAAAGCTCGCCTGCTGGTGCGCGGCCTGCGCGCGCGGCGGCACGTTGCGTTCGCTGCCGGGCCACGCGCACGCCGCGCAATCGCCGAGGGCAAAGACGTTGTCGTCGGTGACCGTCTGCAGCGTGCGACGCACGTCGAGCTGACCGAGCTTGTTGACTTGCAGCCCGTCGAGATGCGCAAGCACGGCCGGCGCCTTGATGCCGGCCGCCCAGACCGTGAGGTCGGCGCGCACGGCCTTGCCGCTCGCCGTATGCACGGCGCCGGGCGCGACTTCGGTCACGCGCTCGCCGAGCATCAGCCGCACGCCGAGCTTCTCGAGCAGCCCGGCGGTCGCGGACGACACGCGCTCCGGCAGCGCCGGCAGAATGCGCGGCCCCGATTCGATCAGCACGATGCCGACGTCGTGGCGCGGATCGAGCTTGTGCAGCCCGTACACCGACAGCACCTGCGCGGTGTTGCGCAGCTCGGCGGACAGCTCGACGCCCGTCGCGCCGCCACCGACGATCACGACCTGGATACGCGGCTCGGCCGGCTCGCCGGGTGCAACGGCTGCCGGCGCCTGATGCTCGGCACGCATGCACGCGGCGATCAGCCGCTTGCGGAAGCGTTCGGCCTCGCCCACGGTATCGAGCGCGATTGCGTTTTCCGGGGCGCCCTGCACGCCGAAGAAGTGCGTCGTGCTGCCGATCGCGATCACGAGCGTGTCGTATTCGAGGTCGCGTGCCGGCAGCAGCTCGGCGCCGTCGCTGTCGTTGACGGGCGACAGCGTGATGCGCTTCGCGGCACGGTCGAGCCCGGCGAGCTCGCCCTGCTGAAACTCGAAGCCATGCCAGCGCGCCTGCGCCGCGTATTCGAGTTCCTGTGTGAACGGGTCCATGCTGCCGGCCGCGACTTCGTGCAGCAGCGGTTTCCAGATGTGGGTCGGATTGCGGTCGACGAGTGTGACGAGTGCGCGTGCCGGACGATTGCCGCGCGCGCCGTAGCGGTCGCCGAGCCGCGTCGCCAGTTCCAGGCCGCCCGCGCCGCCGCCTACGATGATGATCCGATGCATCTGATTCCCCCTTTGCGATTCGAAACCTGTTGCCGCCGGACGATACGGGCTTCATCCGCGCACCGTCGCGTCGATTAACCGGTTCGGACATCATCGATGTGCAGTTCGAAGCACCTCGGCGACGCGCGTTCCGGGAACGCGGGACGCGCAGCCCCGCGTCAATGACATGAACGACATGCATTGTCCGGGAGCTTGCGCGTTGACGACAAGCAAACCAGCTCGATATTCGACATCCCTGCAACAATATGCCGCAGCAGGCAGGCATCGCGCACCGGGAATTGTCAGTGCGCCTCCTCCCAGTTCGCACCGGCGCCGACCTCGGCCACCAGCGGCACCTTTAGCTTCGCGACGCCGCACATCATTTCGGGCAGCTTCTCGCGCACGAGCGACAGCTCGTCGTCGGGCACCTCGAGCACCAGTTCGTCGTGCACCTGCATGATCATCCGCGAGGCGAGCTTGTCGCGCGTCAGCCAGCCGTCCACGGCGATCATCGACAGCTTGATCAGGTCGGCCGCGGTGCCCTGCATCGGTGCATTGATCGCCGCGCGCTCGGCCGCCTGACGGCGCGGGCCGTTGCCGCCGTTGATTTCCGGCAGCCACAGGCGGCGGCCGAATACCGTTTCGACGTAGCCGCGTTCCTTCGCGGTCGCGCGCGTGTCTTCCATGTACTGCGCGACGCCCGGATAGCGCGCGAAATAGCGGTCGATGTAGAGCTTCGCCGCATCGCGCGTGATGCCGAGATTCGATGCGAGACCGAACGCGCTCATCCCGTAGATCAGGCCGAAGTTGATCACTTTCGCGATCCGGCGCTGGTCGGCGTTGACTTCCAGCGGCGTCACGCCGAACACTTCGGCCGCGGTCGCGCGGTGAATGTCCTCACCCTGCGAGAACGCGCGCAGCAGCGAGGCGTCGCCCGAGATGTGCGCCATGATCCGCAGCTCGATCTGCGAATAGTCGGCCGACACGATCCGGTGCCCCGGCGCCGCGATGAACGCCTCGCGAATGCGCCGGCCTTCGGCCGTCCGCACCGGAATGTTCTGAAGATTGGGATCGTTCGATGCGAGGCGGCCCGTGACCGCGACCGCTTGCGCGTAGTTCGTATGCACGCGGCCGGTCGACGGATTGACCATGCGCGGCAGCTTGTCGGTGTAGGTCGACTTCAGCTTCGACAGCCCGCGGTGCTCGAGCAATAGTTTCGGCAGCGGATAGTCCTCGGCGAGCTTCTGCAGCACTTCTTCGTCGGTGGACGGCGCGCCGCTGGGCGTCTTTTTCACGACCGGCAATTGCAGCTTCTCGAAGAAGATCTGCCCGATCTGCTTCGGCGAACCGAGATTGAATTCGCCGCCGGCGAGCGCGTAGGCCTGTACCTCGAGATCGACGAGGCGCGTCGCGATCTCGTTGCTCTGCGCCTGCAGCCGCGCATCGTCGATCAGCACGCCGTTGCGCTCCATCTTGCGCAGCACGAGCGACACCGGCATCTCGATCTCGCGATACACGCGCTCGAGGCCCGGTTCGCGCGCGATCTGCGGGTACAGCGCGCGATGCAGTTGCAGCGTGATGTCGGCATCCTCGGCCGCGTATTCGGCCGCCTGCGCGAGCGCGACTTCGTCGAAGCCGATCTGCTTCGCGCCCTTGCCCGCGACGTCTTCATACTTGATCGTCTTGACGCCCAGATGACGCAGCGCGAGGCTGTCCATGTCGTGCGTGCGATGCGATTCGAGCACGTACGATTCGAGCAGCGTGTCATGCTCGATGCCGTTCAGTTCGATCCCGTAGTTGGCGAGCACCTGCGCGTCGTACTTCAGATGCTGGCCGACCTTCTTGCGATCGGGCGATTCGAGCCACGGCTTCAGGCGTGCGAGCACGTCGTCGAGCGGTAGCTGCTCGGGCATGTCCGGGCCGCGATGCGCGACCGGCAGATACGCGGCCTTGCCGGGCTCGACCGCGAACGACAGGCCGACGAGCCGCGCGACCATCGGGTCGAGCGCCGTCGTCTCGGTATCGAACGCGGTCAGCTCGGCCGCTTCGAGCTTCGCGAACCACGCATCGAATTGTTCCCAGGTCTGGATCGTCTCGTATTCGCGCGGCGTGTCGACGGCGATCACCGGTGCCGGCTCGCCGTCGGGCGCATCGGCGCCGCCGCCTTCCGCGGGCGCGCTGTCGACTTCGCGCAGCCAGGTCTTGAAACCGTAACGCGCGAAGATGTCGCGCAGCAGATCGCGCGCTTCACCGTCGCTCTTCAGCGACGCATCGATCGACTCGAGATGCGGCGCGAGATCGCATGCCGTTTCGACCGTGACGAGCTTGCGGCCGAGCGGCAGGAAGTCGAGCGCGCGGCGCAGGTTGTCGCCGACGACGCCCTTGATCTCGCCCGCATGCTCGATCACGCCGTCGAGGCTGCCGTACTGCGTGAGCCATTTCACGGCGGTTTTCGGGCCGCACTTCTCGACGCCCGGCACGTTGTCGACCGTATCGCCGATCAGCGCGAGGTAATCGACGATGCGCTCGGGCGGCACGCCGAACTTCGCGAGCACGCCGTCGCGATCGAGCGTCTCGTTCGTCATCGTGTTGACGAGCGTGACGCGATCGCTGACGAGCTGCGCGAGATCCTTGTCGCCCGTCGACACGATCACGTTCATCCCGCGTCGCTCGGCTTCGCGCGCGAGCGTGCCGATCACGTCGTCGGCCTCGACGCCTTCGACCATCAGCAGCGGCCAGCCGAGCGCGCGCACGGCGCCGTGAATCGGTTCGACCTGCAGCGCGAGATCGGGCGGCATCGACGGACGGTTTGCCTTATAGTCGGCATAAAGGTCGTCGCGAAACGTCTTGCCCTTTGCATCGAACACGCAAGCGCTATACTCTGCACTGACTTCCTTGCGCATACGGCGCAGCATGTTGATGATTCCGTAGAGCGCTCCGGTCGGCTCCCCGCCAGGGCCCCGCAAATCAGGCATCGCATGGTAAGCCCGATACAGATAGCTCGAACCGTCAACCAATAGCAGGGTCTTACCTTCCAGATTTCGTTCTTCAGGCATTATGAACAAGAGAAAAGTGATTCCGAGTCTGCGTTCGCTCGCAGATCAAGAACGCGCGACGGCCAAGAAGGCGCGCGCATCGTGGCAGATGTTCACGATTATGGCAGAGTTTATCGAGGCGACCGAGTACCTGTCGGAGATCCGCCCGGCCGTCAGCATCTACGGCTCTGCCCGTCTGAAGCCCGACACGCCGCACTACAAGCTCGCCGTGCAAATCGCGCGCAAGCTGTCCGACGCCGGCTTCGCGGTCATCTCCGGCGGCGGCCCCGGCATCATGGAAGCCGCGAACAAGGGCGCGCATGCAGGCAAGGCGCCGTCGGTCGGCCTGAACATCGAGCTGCCGCACGAGCAGGCCGGCAACCACTATCAGGACATCTCGCTGCGCTTCCGTCACTTCTTCACGCGCAAGGTCACGTTCGTGAAGAACTCCGACGCGGTGATCGTGATGCCGGGCGGCTTCGGCACGCTCGACGAACTGTCGGAAGTGCTCACGCTGATCCAGACGAAGAAGTCGCGCCTCGTGCCGATCATCCTCGTCGGCAGCGAGTTCTGGAAAGGGCTGCTGCAGTGGTTCCGCGATCAGCTCATTCCGATGGGCCTCATCAATCCCGAAGACATGGATCTGATGCAGGTGATCGACGATCCCGACCAGGTGCTCGATGCGGTGCTCGCGTTCTACGAGGACAGCGGCGAAGAGGAAGGCGAAGGCTCGGACGACCAGCCGCCGCGGCCCGAAGAAGACCGCATGTTCTATCTGTGATGGCAGCGGCCGCCGGCCGTCACGCCGGTGCGCCGCCCGTCGTTTTGTAACGCTTCGTTAATCGCGTGCCGCTGCGTGGCGCGCGCGAATGTCAAATCCGCGCCGCGCGCTGCACCGCTTCCGCGCAATGCGGCGCGCCCGTCGAGCGTCATTGTCAAATCGGGCCGCGCATGCCGTCCGCAAGCCTGCACAGCGCGCACAATCCACGGTAACAAACGTCGCTCGCGTTTTGCGCCGCGTCTCTGCACACTGCGTATGTCGGCGTCGGCGATCCCCCCTTGGGGCCGATTCGCGACGCGTGATCGACTCCACTGCGCCGCGCCGACCTTCCAGAACAACATCACGGAACATGCCATGAAACGCTCACTGATCGCCCTTGCCTTCGCCGGCCTCGGCCTTTCGCTGTCCGGTCTTGCCCACGCCGTCAACGTCGACGTCAACATCGGCACGCCCGCGCCGGTCGTCGTCGCACCTGCGCCCGTCGTCGTCGGCTGGCACGGCGACCGCTACTGGGACGGCCATCGCTACTGGGAACGCCGTGAGTGGGAAGAGCATCAGCACCGTCATGGCCCCGGTCGCTATCACTGCCCGCCGGGACACGCGAAGAAGGGGGAGTGCTGAACGACTCGGCACGACCTCGGCAGACAAGGCCGCCCGCGCGCTTCGGCGCCGGGCGGCCTTGTCGTTGATGGCTACGCGTTTCGTCATACGGGCGTAGCGCCCGCTGCGTCGAACGACATACGCGCTTGCCGACGGGTTCGCCGGCTACGCGTCGATACGCATGAGCGCGCCTGCCGTGCTCGCACCCGAGCTTTGAAACGCGAGTGGTAGTATCGGCCGCGCAAACGGCCACTCTCCCCTCATCCACTCATGAACAGGATTCTCGTCAGCGCCTGCCTTGCGGGCCTGCCCGTGCGTTACGACGGTTCGGCGAAGACGCTCGCGGATACGCTGCTGCAAACGTGGCGCGACGAGGGCCGCCTCGTCGTCGTATGCCCCGAGGTCGCCGCCGGCTTCGGCACGCCGCGCCGGCCCGCCGAGATCCGCCTGCATCGCAGCGGCGGCGACGTGTTGGCGGGCGCGGCGTCGATCTGCGACGACGCGGGCACGGACGTCACCGCGATGTTCATCGACGGCGCGCACCACGCGCTCCGTCAGGCAGCCGCGCACGGCTGCCGCTATGCCTTGCTCGCGGACGGCAGTCCGTCATGCGGCAGCAGCTTCATCTACGACGGCACCTTCTCGGGAAACCGGCATGCAGGCGCCGGCGTCACTACCGCGCTGCTCGAACGGCATGGCATTCAGGTGTTCGCGCCGTCCCGGCTGGCGGAGCTCGCGGCGTTGATCGAGCGCCACGGGTAAGGGTCGAAGAGGCGCGCTCGCGAGCCCGAATCGAAGCATCGTGCGCGCTGCCTGCCCGTCATCGTCGAACGCGGGCCGGCGCGCCGATGACGGCGCCGCGCGCGCACGAGCACGCGCGGTCGTCGCGGCGATGGCACCGGGAACGACCGCACACGGCGCTCGCCGATTCGAACGCCAGCGTCACTGAAACGCCACTTCCGCAAAACTCCGCAGCTTGCGGCTATGCAGCTTGTCGAGCCCGTTCGTGCGCAGGATCTCCATCGCCCTCACGCCGATCTGCAGATGCTGATCGACTTGTGCACGATAGAACTGATCGGCCATGCCCGGCAGTTTCAGCTCGCCGTGCAGCGGCTTGTCGGACACGCACAGCAACGTCCCGTACGGCACGCGGAAGCGGAAGCCGTTCGCGGCGATCGTCGCGCTTTCCATGTCGAGCGCGATCGCGCGACTCTGCGACAAGCGCTGCACGGGCTCGCGATGATCGCGCAATTCCCAGTTGCGGTTGTCGACGCTCGCGACCGTACCCGTGCGCATCACGCGCTTCAGCTCCGCGCCTTCGAGCTGCGTGACGTCCGCCACCGCGCGCTCGAGCGCGAGCTGCACTTCGGCGAGCGCCGGGATCGGTACCCACAGCGGCAGATCGGCGTCGAGCACATGATCCTCGCGCACGTAACCGTGTGCGAGCACGTAGTCGCCGAGGCGCTGCGTGTTGCGCAGCCCCGCGCAGTGACCGAGCATCACCCATGCATGCGGCCGCAGCACGGCGATGTGGTCGGTGATCGTCTTCGCGTTCGACGGACCGACACCGATGTTGACCATCGTGATACCGCTGCCGTCGGCCCGCTTCAGGTGATACGCGGGCATCTGCGGCAGGCGCGGCGGCGCGGCGCCCTCGCCCGCTTCGCTGCCGAGGTTCGCGTTGTACGTGACGACATCGCCCGGCTCGACGAACGCGCTGTACTGGCTGCGATACGCGCGCACGTCGGGATCGTCGCTCTCGGTCATCATCGTGCGGCCGAGCTTCACGAACTCGTCGATATAGAACTGGTAGTTCGTGTAGAGCACGTAGTTCTGGAAATGCGTCGGCGACGTCGCCGTGTAGTGGCGCAGCCGATGCAGCGAGAAATCGACGCGCGCGGCCGTAAACAGCGCCAGCGGATGCGGCTCGCCGGGCGCCGGCTCGAACGTGCCGTTCACGATCCGGTCGTCGAGATACGAGAGGTCCGGTGTATCGAAGATGTCGCGCATCGCGAGCAGGCTGTCGCGGTCGAGTTCGCCTTCGAGATGGATGCCTTCCGGAAACGCGAAGTGAACCGGAATCGGCTGCGACGACACGCCGATCTCGATCTTCACGTGGTGGTTCTTCGCCAGCAGACGCAGTTGCTCGCGATAGTAGTTCGCGAAAAGATCCGGGCGCGTGACGGTCGTTTCGAACACGCCGGGGCCCGCGACGAAACCGTACGAGCGCCGCGAGTCGACGTTCGTGTTCACGTCGGTGCGAATCCGCACGAACGGATAGCACGCACGCACGTGCTCGGCGATCGTTTCGTGGCGACGATAACGCGCGAACGCGTCGCGCAGGAAACCGGTGTTGGTGTCGTAGATGGCGGACAGCCGCGCGACGGCGGCGATCGGGTCGTCGAAAGCTTCGACCGGCGGGCTCTCGGGCGTCAGCATCCGGTGCCCGCGGCTCAAATCGTTCTTCATTTTCATCACCTCGTCTGATCCGACGACATTACCACGGAACCCGGTCAGTCTCATGGCTGCCCACGCGCACGCGGGAGCCGGATGGCGCGCAGTATTTGCTAAAATCGGCAGGTTCACTGGAGACTCATCATGAAGCCGCTCATTCTCGTCGCCGCTGCTGCCGCGTTTGTCGCCGCCAGCGCCGCTTTCGCCGCCGGCGGCACGCCGAGCGCGGACGCGCAGGCGCAGGCCGAAGCCAACGAAGCCGCCGGCCTGCCCGATCTCCGGCAGATCAACCGGCCGGCCGCAGAGGTCACGTCGAAAGTCGATTTCAGCGATATCCGCCGCACGCCGAGCTTCCACGAAAAAAGCAAGAACGGCACCGAGGTCACCGAGTACCGCGACCGCGGCAAGCCGGTCGAGATCGACGTGAAGTCGAACTTCGGCACGCGTTATCAGATGAGCTCGACGCCCGACACGTCGCCGAAGCCGCACGACGCCGGCGTGCCGATCACGCGCCTGCCGTCGGTCAACCTGCGCTACTGACCGGGGCCGCGCCGCGTCGGTCCCGGCACGGCGCGCCCGCCTCTCTCCACTCCCGTCGCGACGCGCGCACTGCGCGCGCCGGCACACTGACCACACGCATCTCGCATGGCCGTTTTCACCGCTGTTTCCGACTCCGATCTCGCGCAATGGATGCGCCACTACGCACTGGGCGATGTCGTTGCGTTCCGCGGCATTCCGTCCGGCATCGAGAACAGCAACTTCTTCCTGACGACGACGCGCGGCGAGTACGTGCTGACGATCTTCGAAAAGCTGACGGCCGAGCAGTTGCCGTTCTACCTCGACCTGATGCGCCATCTCGCCGGCCACGGCGTGCCGGTCCCCGATCCGGTGCCGCGCGACGACGGCGCGCTGTTCGGCACCCTGCACGGCAAGCCGGCGGCGATCGTCACGAAGCTCGACGGTACGGCCGAACTCGCGCCGGGGGTCGAACACTGCATCGAGGTCGGCCAGATGCTCGCGCGCATGCATCTGGCGGGGCGCGACTATCCGCGCCGGCAGCCGAACCTGCGCAGCCTGCCGTGGTGGCAGGAGAACGTGCCGGCGATCGTACCGTTCGTGACCGACGCGCAGCGCGCGCTGCTCGAAGGCGAACTCGCGCATCAGGCGCGCTTCTTCGGCTCTGAAGACTACGCGGCCCTGCCGGGCGGCCCGTGCCACTGCGATCTGTTCCGCGACAACGTGCTGTTCGCGCACGCGGCGCCCGACACGGGCCACGCGGTGCGGCTCGGCGGCTTCTTCGACTTCTATTTCGCCGGCTGCGACAAGTGGCTGTTCGACGTCGCGGTCACGGTCAACGACTGGTGCGTCGACCTCGCGACCGGCGTGCTCGACACCGCGCGCGCCGACGCGCTGCTGCGCGCCTACCAGACGGTCCGGCCGTTCACGGCCGAGGAGCGCCGTCACTGGAGCGACATGCTGCGCGCCGGCGCGTACCGCTTCTGGGTGTCGCGCCTGTACGACTTCTACCTGCCGCGTGCGGCCGAGATGCTGAAGCCGCACGATCCCGGCCATTTCGAACGCATTCTGCGCGAACGTATCGCCCATACGCCCGCGCTTCCCGAGATCCAAACCGCATGCAACTGATCGAAGTGCCCGCGAAAACGGGCTATGTCTGGTTCCGACAAGGCATCTGGCTGTTCCGCCGGAATCCGCTCGCGTTCATCACGCTGTTCTTCACCTACCTGCTCGCGATCACGCTGGTGTCGATGGTGCCGATCGTCGGCGCGGCACTGCCGCTGCTGTTCATTCCCGGCATCGCGGTCGGCTTCATGGCTGCGTGCCGCGACACCGTGGCCGGCAAATCGGTGATGCCGACGATTCTCGTCGACGGCTTCCGCTCGTACGGCAGCGTCGCGACGCAGCGGCTGCTGGTGCTCGGCGTCATCTACGTCGTGTCGATGATCCTCGTGTTCGCGGCGTCGTCGGTGATGGACGGCGGCGTGCTGTTTCATCTGATGATGGGCGCGACCGGCGACGCAAACCCGGCGCCCGAAGCGCTGGCCGCGCAAGGCACGCTCGGCGCGTTGCTGTTCGCGACGCTGCTCTACGTGCCCGTCGCGATGCTGTTCTGGTTCGCGCCGGTGCTGATCGCATGGCACGACATCCCGCCGGCGAAGGCGCTGTTCTTCAGCATCGTCAGCTGCTGGCGCAATCGCGGCGCATTCCTCGTGTACGGCCTGCTCTGGTTCGGCGTCGCGCTCGGCACGTCGCTCGGGCTCTCGCTGCTGCTGCAGGCGCTCGGCGCGGCCGCCTACGCCCTCACGATCATGATGCCGGTGACGATCATCATCGTGACGATGCTGTACTGCTCGTTTTACGCTACGTACAGGGGGTGTTTTGCCCTAAACGTAGATAAAAATGTAGAAAATTCAGTAACTTAGAGCAATTGTCATCAACGGTGCAGACCAAGTTTTTGAGCAGAATTCCCCTGCCGTTTGCACCGCGTTTGCACGCAAATCCCTGTCATCAACTTGTGCAAAAACTAGAAAAAACAAGCACTTAGGGATTTCTGCTGCAACAGCAGTACAGCGTCTATTCTGGCTTGCGGGTGGCAAGGCATCAAGTGCATGTTCGTGTGTACATCGCTGTGGTGCGACAACTTGCCGCATGAGTGGAAACCCTAGCCCTTGGACAACAACAGGGCTTTGAAACCGCTATTTCTTACGATGTTTTCAGCTTGAAAAACACTACTTCTTGCTCGAAGGATTCGTTAGCTTCTTCGTCGGGTAGCGAAACCGAAATTTTGTAGGACGGATAGCTTACCGATTGGCTTGAGAAAAACTCGTCGTCGTTAGGGCACTCTCCGTAAAATGGGGACAGACTTTCCTTATCCCGGTCGGGATCGAACATTTCTGCATCGAACTCTATTTCCGTCGTAACGATGTTGGCCCTCTCTATATGCACATTAGGGGCGTCTGAGAAGAAATGTTGATGGTCAACGCACCATGTGTAAGCAAAGTAATATGCTTTGCTCATCAAATCTGCGTCGGCCTTTCTTCCCTTGCAATCCCCTGAATGCCATTCCCACAAATATTCGCCTGTTCGCTGCCACTGCTCCTGTTGAATTTCCATACGCACTCCTTACATAAATTTAAGTTTAAAAATTGCTGCTGCTTCGTCGTTCTCGAAAGCGACTACCGCAATGTGAACCTGCTTCGGTACGCCGCGCATCTTTAGGTCACAGCCGGTCATACGTTTGTGCCATTCCTTCTCGTAAATCTCGATGTTGGTGGCTAACCCGACCTTGTAATCCGAACGTTCGAAGCACTCGTTGAGCGACCGTCTTGCCTCTCGCAGAACTTTTGCCTTGTCTGTTCCCGACATGACTGGTCGGTTGTTGAACTGAACCCACTTGTAAAAATATTCTTGCATAGTTATCCTATATAAATTTGAGCTTAAAAATAACAGCTTCTTCGCCCGACAGTAACAGTTCGACTTGATACTGCGTGTCCGTCCTTTCTTTGCCATCTGAACAAAGACGCGTACCTCTGCTATCCCTTTCCAGAAAAACCAATGAAGTCCGCACCGTCGCAAATCCAAACGTAACTTTGCCGATAGTCTTGACGACTTCGCTAACGTGCCGAAGAAGCTTCTGCTTGCTTGGACCGCGCATAATTGCGATACAGTTGGTCGTCAAGCTCCATTCGTAATACCTCTGGGTCATAGATCTCCTTAAAGTTGGTGCCGTCCCGACACGAAAAAACACTTGCGGACAATAGGAAAACCGCGCCTGTTGTTCCGCGTGGGACCGGCATAAAATTGAAACCTGTGTTTTTAAAGAACGAGCCTATCCGCAGCCGAGAGCGTCTTGTCTCGCCTGTGTCAATTCGGAAAGGTACTGCTGGGTAATTCGGGTACTGCTGGGTGCTTCGTGTGATGCAGACAACGAAAGCATTAAACCGCTATCGCAGAACGAAGGCAAACAAAATCGCGATCAAAAAGGTGGTTATTTTTATTCACAATCGACCTTTAAATAAAACCCATCTCCGACCCACTACCGGTATGGTGTCAATAGAAAGGTGGTAAACAGTTATCCACAGTGGCGCTAAAACAACACTCGTGAAAAAGGCACCAGCCTAAGCCAGTGCCTGTTCCCGATCCCTTCGATGAGATTGTGTTTAGACCCGGGATCGTTGCTATCAATACATGCCGGGGATGATGTAGCCGGGATTTATGTTTGTGCCATAACCCGGAATGCCTGTAGGGCCGTACTGGCCGGACAGCATCTGCGCTTCTGGATTGCTTGCAGTGTTTGCCATCATGTTTTGCAAGAGCATGTTGTATGAGCTATTAGTCGGCAGTGCGTTTGCTCCCGGCATTGGAATAGTGCTCTGTGACGGATTGCTCATAGATGGCAAAGGAGCAGGAATAGGCATCCCGTTACTTGCTGCTGATGTACGGCGATAACCACCCGGAACAGCAGGTGCTTGTGGAGGTGCATATGGCTGTTCTGCGTTCGAAGCAAGTCTCATTGTTGACATTGTTCCGTTCGCAATACGACCAGCTTTACCTAATCCCATTAGTAGCGAACTATTGCCAATTCCACCCATCGAAGCATCACCAACACCTGCTGCTCCGTTAGCTGCGCCTGAAATACCACCACCTAATGCACCGCTTGCATTGGAACCCATTGGTGACAAACCGCCTAATGTGGAGTTGAATGCACCAAGCGAATTACCGTTCATAGCACCTATCATGCCGTTATAAGCACCGGCTGAATTACCAATACCGCCTGCTAATCCAGAATCGCCGTAATAAGCAGCACCATTCATTGCGCCTTGGAAACCTGTTCCAACTGTTCCAGCACCTTGACCGACTGCACCACCAATTGCATTACCAAGTCCTGTCATACCCGGTGATGACATCGCAGAGCCTGCACCACTAGCCAAAGAACCTGATGCACCGGCACTTGCCGCATGAGTGGCTGCTGCACTTAATGCTGGTGTTGCTCCGGCCGCTGCTCCTAGTGTTGCACCTGTACCTAATCCTGCTGCACCGGCTCCTAAAGCGGCATCACCTGCTACACCTGCCATACCTGAACCCATCATGCCTAAAGCACCTGATGCGCCCAAGTTTGCAGCTAACGCACCACCTCCTAATGCAGTTCCAGAAGTGCCAGCTAATAGACCCGAGCCTAACCCTGCTGCTGTACCTACGTCTGCTGCACCTGCTCCAACTGCGGCTGCTGTACCCGTATCTGCTGCGGCTGTACCTGCTGCAATACCAGCGTCGGCGCTTGCTGCGGCTGATCCTGCTTCTGGTGCTGCTGTACCGAATGACGCTACTGAAGCAACTAAAGCTGCGGCTGTAATACCGCCCATTTCCCAATCTTGACTGCTCATAAACTACCTTATTCTTATTATTAGTTAGAGATCTTCATTACATAGCAAAGTGCATAGTATGGCGGAATAATATTCATCGCCTGCCCTGAGCCTGCATTCTGCGTACTGATACCTGTACCAGATCCATTCAACCAAATACCTGTACCGCTTCCTGAGATAGTAATACCAGTACCACTACTGCTAGTCGTACCGTTAAACTGACCATCCCACGCGATATTTTGAGAACCGCCTGTCAATGCACCCTGACCACCGGAGTCGGTGTTATAGGCAATAACAGAAAACCCGTGTGCGTGACCCGGATCATTAACCCCGTGAGCGTGGCCTGGGTCATTAACGTAGTGATTATGACCTGGATCATTAATACCGTGACTATGGATAGGCATGTTTGCTGTTGACAGTGTGTAACTTACAGCACCACCTGTAGAACCCGGCGCATAAGCATTACCAGCACCGATAACAAACTTATCCATCAAGTTAGGCGTGCCGTTCTGGCCGTTACACAAAACCCATTTAGGTCCGAATGCGCTATAAATGTTAGCCACTGCACCTGAGTACATCAAAACCGTACCGACTGGAAGGTAAGCATTCAACTGATTAAGGTTAACCGCATCTGTACCCGCGACAGCAGGAGACACGTTATTAATCTGGTGGCTATTCATGTTCAAGGCTTGGCCTTGTGTCAACGCACTACCATTTGCTAACTGTGCAATGAACGCGAATGCTGCATTCAAGTATGGAGCCAAGTTATTACCGATTGGCTCTGTGCCTGCCGGAGAATTAAGACTTGGCGTTGTCGACAACTGATTAATACTGGTTGGGACTGACATTACAGGTAACCTCCTTGTGCTAATGAACCCATAAGGCCGATACCTGCTGTACCTAGCCCTGCTACCGCTCCCCACGGACTTGCTGATTGACTTGTTGATGAAACACCCTGAGCACCATTACCCAAAGCAGCAGACAACCCAGATTCTTGAATACCAAGCTGCTCATACGGCTGCATAGCTTGTTGATACCACTTCTGGTAAGCCGCATTCGCTGAGTTCTGCGCATCTGTTTGCATTGCTGTACCACCTGTGTATGCTGCATTCAACTGATTCAAAGTAGACGCATCCAAGCTTGGAGCTAAACCTGATGCTGCGAGTGCTCTACCCTGTGCAGTGTTGTAGTTGCTTGAATTCAAGTTCTGAGCATTTAGGTAGTTGCTTGCATTCGCCAAGTTAGCCTGTGTGCCCAACTCGGCATTGACGTTACCGGCCATTGCTGCCGTGTTGTATGCATTGCCGTAGATGTTTGCTGAGTTATTAGCAAGCGCTGTAGCCAATGTCTTGTTCTGCTGATTCATTGCATTTTGGTATGCAGAACCACCGAAAGCACCTGTACCCGCAAACTGAGCATTCATGTTCATTGCATTCTGGTTGAATGCATCTGTTGTTTGCTGATTTGCCGCTTGCGTTTGTTGTGCCAGATATGGATTCGACATATTGGCATACGGGTTCTGCGCAGCTTGTGCAGTAGGCGCGTTAATGTTGCCGTAGTTATTGCCGCCGTTATTAGCCATACCTGTTACTGCACCAGTGACAGCACCGGTAGCACCACCACTATTAGCGAGATTAGACATCCCGTTAATGGCGTTGGATTGTGTATTGTTCATCCCCGCATAAGTCTGCCCCGAGTAAGTAGGAACGGCTTGCTGCGACAAGCTCTGACTTGTATTAAGGATGTTTTGCGCTACTGGTTGTGCATAGCCAGGGAGTTCTGTTGTGGTTGTACTATTACCGCCTCCACCGCTACCACCGCCTTGCAGAATACGTTTTTCCCAATGCACTTTGCGTGCAAGAACGTGAATTGACATCTTAACCCCTTTATTATTTTTCTTATTGGGTACTTCTACCGCTTATTAATTATTTAATCCCTTAAATCCTTGCGAACCAGCTAATGCGCCTAGCAGACCACCAAGCTTTTGCTTACCTACAACCTTTGATTGCAAGTTTTCCTTGATACCATCGACCACAGCTTTGTTCTTCTCTGCTGCTTTCAAAGCATCTGCTAGACGCTGTGGATTCAACATCAGGTCTTCAAGAGCTTGTTTGTTTGCCGCTACTTCCGCTGCAATCTGTTCTTCGCTCTTTGAACCGAAGCGCTTTGAAATACCATCTGCAACTGCGGTACTAACCTTGTCTGCTGCTGCGTCTGCCAATGCACCACCGATTGGGCCTGCTTTAGCAAAGCCAATCTTAGAAGCAACTGAGCCGACTAATGAGCGTGCTGCTGTTGGAATCTGGTTAGCAACAAAACCGCGTACACCACCTAGCTTTTCATCTGTCATTGCCAGTTGATCTAAGCCATCACGTGATGCCAAGTTAGAAGCAGTGTTACTGCCGCGCACCTTCGCTACCTTGTTTGCATTGGCTTCCAAGTTTTCGCGAACAGCTTGCAGACCAGCTAATTGCTCAGGTGTGTATTGTCCTGCTTGTGTACCCAAGTTCTTTACGTCATTCCAAGCTACGTTACCGTCTGCGCGAGTACCAAACTTCTGCAACAGCTTCTGATAGTTCTGATGTTGTGCTAACTGCTCTTGAGTTGCATAGAAGTTTTGATAGTTCGGGCTTTGCTGAGTAAGGTACTGCTTAATTTGCGCTGCTGCCTCTGGATCTGTTTGCGCTGCTTGACGCACGTAGTTATAACCCTGCCCTTGCAAACCAACTGCGTTCTGTTGATTAGCCAAACTGGAGAAGTCTTTCGCCATTTGTTTCAACTGCGCAAGCTTTGCGTTTGTAACTAACTTCGCGGGATCATGCTCATTCAAGTTAGCCATGCCAGCTTCTATTTCACGAACCAAAGCGTTCAACTTACTAGGATTCTTACCGATCAATGCATCTCGCATCTGAGGACTTGTCAAGAACTTACTTTCCGCCATTTGTTCGGACGCAGTTTGATAAGCTTGGTTAGCCTCTCTTAACCCCGGAACTTGGTTTTCAAGCGTTGCATTAACTTGGTCACGCAATCCAGCCAATGTTGCAAGCTGGAACTTGTCAGATGAAGACGGATCAGCAGAGATCATTGCAATACGCTTGTCCAACGCCATACGTGCTTGGTTCAAGTCGTTTGCAGAGATGGATTGTCCATAAACACTACCGTTTGGTGATACCGCTTGCATGTTTTGGATAACTGGCTCGTCAATACGTGCGTTGAGCTTGTTTGTCTCGACTTGCTTTAACGCGTTTTGCATCGCAGGCGTGTTAATCAAGCGTGATGTTTCTGGATCGAGCGCGATCTTAGGTCCGCCGTTCTCGAAAATCTGCTGATACATTGGCCCGGTTGTTATCTTGCGCTCCAGCTCGAAGTTAGCGGTCTTTTGTGGTGATCCTGCTATTTCGTCCCACTTATTAGCCGCATCAACATATGGTTGATCGAAGACATTTTGAATGGCATTGGAACCATCGTTATTAGCGATAGTGTTAGCACGATTCAAAGTACGTTGCATTGCTGGCGTACTAAACGGAGCTTGGTCTGTTACTGGCCCTATCTCTTGATTGCCCCATGCCGCCTGTTGGTCTGCTTGCTTACCTAGTGCTGAAATAGTTGCGTCGTCCCCACCAAGGCTCTGTAGGTGCGCCGTATTAGCATTTGCGTTTGCTTGGCTACGTGCCGTCAGTCCTGCATTTACACCTGAGTTATCAAGACCCTGTTGGATGCCTTGAATATTTGGGTTCTGCGTTGCTTCTGCTGCTGTCTTTTGATAACCCGGTACTGCTGATCCTGAGTTAGCGGAAAGCTCGTCGGCTACATGCCCTACGTTTTGGCCTGTCTGATCTGCGGTGTTGTTGATCTTGTCTGCAACACGAGCAGCCATCTGCATTTCTTCAGGGCTTAATGCACCACCTGTATTAGCACCTGCATTTGCGAAATCCTGTCCAGCTTGTGCAATGGCCTTGCCAGAGCTACCAAGTTTGTTGATGACGCGACCAGCTACATTACCGAGAGCGGCACCAGCTACACCACCTGCTGCACCTGCGGCTGTGCCTGCGAGTGGATGGTCTGGGTTAGACATGAGACCCTGAAATGCGGACTGACCAATGACAGCAGGAAGCGATGAACCTGCGAGGAATGGGTGCGTTGCTACATCGCCAGCGAAGCCGGTTGCGCCTCTAGCGATACTGCCTGCGGTCGAGTGTTGAACGGAGTCATACGCTTGCTGTTGTGCTGCGTTTGTCGCTTGCAAGTCTCTAACGCCCTGCTCTGCGCTCTTTGTCCATTCTGCATCTGGTGCGAATGTCTCACCAGCTTTAGCAATCCAACCGACGATAGGCGAGACAGTGTTGTAGATCGCATCACGTGCGCCCATTGCAATAGGGTTGGTTGTTGTAGTGACTTTGCCCGGTGCGGATGCGGCAGTCGGCATACCGTATTGCTGTAAAAATGCATCAGCAGGATCGCTGCTATTTGTGCTTTGACTGTTGCTACCTGCAAGGCTAGGATTGCCGTATTGCTTGATGAAACTGTCAGCAGCATTAGAACTTGGTTGCGGAGCTTCATCTGCGTTTGCGTTTGTTGAACCTGTAACTGCACCAAGTACGCCTGACATAATTTGCGCTGCTTTGCTTACCTTACCCACGTAATTAGGGTCTTCCGCATAACCACCAGCTTTCAACGCGGCTGCGTATTGCTGTGCATTCTGCGCCCCTACTGCTTTTGGGTATTTGCTTTTGATTAAGTTGACGTAGTTACTAGCAAATGCGTCTGCGTCTGGGTAAGCATTGTATGTGTCTGTTGAACCTGTTTGGTTATCAACTGCGCTTACACCCTTACCATTTGTGGACTTGATGTTGCCCAGATTGTTTGTACCCGGAATAACGGACTTACCGTAACCAGTTTCTAAGCCTAGTTGACCAGCAATGATTGAAGGATCAACATTCAATTGACCAGCGATATTATTGATTGTTGATCCGTAGGTCTGAGCAAAGCCCTGTGGTGTACCTACTTGCGCACTATCACCCCATGTAATACCGCCTGAGCCTGCGCTAGAACCGCTTGATGCAGAACTAGCTGGACCCCATGTAATTCCTGAATTGGCCATTACTGGACCCCATGTAATTCCTGAATTGGCCATTACTGACCCCCGTTTCTCATATTAGATGGCAATAAGATGCCTGCTGCTCTCGCTTTAGATCGCCAAGCTGGATCTTTGGCGAACTGCAAAGCTTGTTGAATTTGTTGGTCGTTGATCTTTGCTCCATCAGCCCATTTTGGATTAATCAGAGGTGGGTCCCAATCAACCAGCTTAGAAGTTGCCGCGTCTGCTGCTTGCTGCATAGTAGTACCCGCTGACAAGTGCATTGGACGACCTTGAACAGTAATAGTTGTTGGCTTAGACAACGGTGTTTCCATACCGCCATTTGCGCCTACAAACGCTGCTCTTACTTCGCTATCAACTGCATCACGTTGTGCGACTGATCGAGCGAAAGCCGCTGTTTGCATCATTTGCTCTGGTGTAGCTGTAGATGGGTCGGCAATTGTTTTCCCGATCATCTTCAAGAACGTTTGATCCATGCGCGAACCGGCTGGCAACAAGGACATTTCTTTCTGAATATTCAATCCTTGGAATTGCTGACGCAAGGATGAATTGTTATCAAAGACACCCGCGAGGTTTTCAGCCTGACGGAATGCTTGCGGAACTACACCACCTGTACCAGTTCCAGTAAGAGCTTGCTTAGTTTGCATTTGGTTCAAGAACTGGTCTTGTAGCTGCGCTTGGTCTGTATATGTCTTTTGTGTTGTGTTGTAACCAGACACAGCTTTCGCTACATCAGCAGGAGCTAAACCACCTTGCACTACAGGCTGTGGAGTTACTTGGCCTACGCTTGAACCTGAGCTATTACCAAGCGATGAACTGTTATAAAGCGATTCGCCAGGACCGAGTTTCTGGAACTGTGTTGTATTGATGGTTCTAACTGGTTGGCCTGTCTGCTTGTTATAGAGGTAAATGTTCCCTGTTCCGTCTGGTTGCGTTGCACCAAGTTCAGGGTTCATCTTAGTAAACATATCAGCAGCATCAGCAGGATTTGCACCGGCTGCAACAGCATCACCAATATTGAAGTTCTTTCCTGCGTTAGCAGCGTACTTAGATAGAGCTTGGGCTTGTGCCGTCTTCTGTTGCGTAGCTGCCGTACTTGCGTTCTTTGCGTTAATGTCTGCTTGGTCTAATGCATTCTGACGTTGGTAATTCAGAGCAGCCATGCGGTTAGCAATCTGCTGTTGAGCAAGTTGGTTATATGTCTGCACACCTGTTTGTGCGCCTTGACCAATTGCGCTATACCAAGGTGTACCGGGACGTGATGCAGCCATCATGCCGAAACCCGCATTCATCAATGATTCGTTAATCAGTGGATTGCGCAATACAGACATGAGCTTTTCACCAACACTCGGACTTGCATCGCTAGAAGCAGACTGACTATTGCCGCCTACTGCACCCAATAAACCGCCTTGTGAGCTTGTAGTTGCGTCTGGACTTGAAGCAGTGTTGCCGCTTTGGTCTGCACTGGCATTACTTGCTGTACTTGCATTGTCAGAGTTATTAGGTGCTGCACCTGCACTACCGGATGCACCGCTACTGTCATCGCCTGAATAACCAGATTGGTCGACTTGTTGAGCATTAGCGGCGTTTTGCGTATCGCCCTTTGCTACTTTGCTGTCTTGTGAAGCGACATTGCCGGTCGAGTCACTAGCTACAGCATTTGCGTCTTGTGCGCTTGCTTGTGATCCGTCGTCTTGTTGTACTGACTGTGGCATACCGGCTTGCGCCATGTACTGCTGCATCTGTTGCGGAGCAATTCCGCCTTGTTGTGCGCCCATAAGTGCAGACCAACCAGAAGTTGGTGATTGCGCCATAAGCTGCGCTGTTTCATCGTCTAGGGATACTGGCACTCCAGAACTACCCAGACCTAACATTGATAGAAGATTGGCCATCTCTTATTCCTTCTTGTTGTTATATTTATAGCCGCAAGTGAATGTGTAATCTCTGGATTTATGGATTCACTATGCAGTAGGTCGGAACAAAATTAGGTGGATTCTTAGTACCAACATTACCGGCACTTGTGCATACCCATCCCATTAGGACGTATTGCTTGCCGTCCGAACCTGTTATCAGTGCGGGCGTCGAATTCTTAATCTGATCCGCCACACCGTAAGTAATTCCTAGAATCTGGCTGGTTGGATTGCTTGTGACCCCTGTAAAATCAGTAGGTGGTTTAGAAGCCGCGTTCCATGTTCCCGCAATAGCTCCTGAACTAATCAAGTCAAGTTGAGCCGCCATCTTGTTCAACTGCAACTGCAACTGCGTTGAATCCGCATATGTAATACTCTTGCCGCTGATACTCGCTGTGATAGTTGGCAAGTTTATGTTACCGATTCTTGACATCTTAGTTTCTCCCCAACTGCACCATTGACGGTATCCATTCCATCGCTTCAAAGTCGCCGTTGAATGTGAGAATCAAGTTATGCCAACGATTGCTTTGATCTACGTCGATACGGCTATCAGCAAGCACAAGCGGGCCTGCATTTACATTAGTAATGGTTGATGGGTCATTACTACCTAATGTTGTTTTTCCTTGCCATATCGCAGCACCAGAAGACGGTTGTGTTTTAAATCTGATTCTGAACTGCTGCATTGTGGAATACACCATGTCATCGCCGAAGGCGTTCGTGGTAATGGTTGCGCCACTTGATGTACCCGCTAATGCTTGCAGTGTATTTGTCGAATCGAAGTAACCCGGTGTAGTGCGGAAGTTATTCCAGAACGAACTGTTGTATGAAATGTTAGGCAAGTCGTTGTATGTACTCCATTCTGTTCCTAATGAGTTATACGTAATTTCGCCATTAAGGATAGTTACAAAGCACTGCATGTTGGTATCCATCACACCCCATGTACCTGTCGTCCAGTTATAACAAATACAAGTATCAATAACGTTGCTTGCAGAGTTTTTACTTGGGAACGCCCAATAGATAACCTTCTGGCTTTTATCGTAGAAGCTACTGATATTGCTTTTACCGCTCGGATTCAACGTATCAAAGAACCATCGACGCACGTTCTGACCAATTGGAACTGGCAAACCGCTACCTTCGTATGCGTAGAAGTCTTCGCTGCCGATGAAGTAAAGCGTATTGGCAACGGTAACGACACATTCTTGATTTAATGCACCCACAAACTTACTGACAGCTTGGAAATCCCAACCGACCGGATAGCCTGTTTGAGTACCCAAGTACATGCTGTTTTCTTTGAATACAATTGCATTTGGACCTAATGCTGCTCCTGCTGTAATCGGACCTGGTGTGTCGATTAAACGGCCATAAGCGCATAACGTTTGCAAGTTAGTTGTATCCCATTGTGTGTAGTCATAGATACCACTTGCAAACCAGAAGTCACCACCTGACACTTGCGGTGGGTATGAGCAATTGCAGACAAACACTTGGCCGTTAGCAACAAAGATAATCTCACCAACCGGTGCTTCTACTAATGAAGCTGTCGCTGTTGCTTGTGTTGTTCCACCTCCGCCCGAGAATGTGACAGTAGGTGCGCTTGTGTAGCCGCTACCTGTATTGGTCAGTGTGACTGAGGTTACTACCCCTCCTGATACTATTGCCGTCGCTGTGGCTTGAATACCAGAACTGATGTTAGGAGCGGAAATAGTAACCGTAGGTGCGCTTGTATAACCTGCTCCTGCCGTTTGCAAGTTGATGCTTGCAAGTGCTACTGGAACATTTGTAAACGCGTTCGATAACGAAGTCTGCATTACGGACGAACCGTTTACTGCGAGACTGGCATTACCAAATGCAGCAAAGCGCCATTTACCATCTGTGCCTAGTGAGTATCCACCTGACTTTGACTGATCTACCCATGCACCGCTTACGTCTTCGTACAAGTTGGACTGAGTGCCTGCAAACATACGTGCAGTCCCATCAAGCAGCAGAAGCAATGCCGAACCAAGTGCAGGCTTGTTAAGTGTTGCTAGGCCGCCGTTAATAGGGCTCGGTGCGCCTTTGAATCCGGTTGTTGTAGGAAATACGTTATTGCAGTCCTGAAAAATACCCGGTGTACTTGGGTCTAGGTCTGGTGCGAATCCGATTAACTTCTGCGGCTCAATATTCATGCGTGTTGCCATACTTCACCTTAGCTTCTTTTAATTGTTAGTTTGGTGCGCTCAGGTGTCATTTCCTTCTTAGCGGCCATCTGTACTTCTGTAACCCCCTCTTGAAGCATTCCTTCCCATACTTCGATACGCTCGTCGTCAATGAGATATGGTGTTGCTTCAAGCAATGTTGCATACAAGTACAGGTTTGGATAATCTTCAAGCAACCAGTTTGATTCGTTTGAATCCGACAAACCCTGTAGCTCTTGGTAGTAATACATGGTCAATGCAGAGCTACCGTCAATGTAGGTCTGCAACAGGATGTTTGTGCCAATGATTGTGTACTCGTAGAGATAGTCGTTTGCTTTCTCTAATTGCAACTGGTCAGGTGTGATGTACGTCATTGGAATACTGTTGTACGTCACACGGATCATTGCGCCGTAATCGGACGGCAAAGCCACAATCTGGGAACCTTTACCCGGAACCAATGTATATGGAAGCTGTACCTGCTGTGGCAAAGTACGAATGATGTTGCGCAAACGCACTTCCGCTAGTTGGATGAATAGCGGTATCTGCGCAGTCAGGTTTGCACGTTGCAGGTATGTCGCTACGACCTTTTGCAAGTCGTCGTATGAACTAAAGTCCAATGTTGTCATGGGTTAGCCTTTTTTTGTTTTTGTTTTAAACGCCATTGGCGTGATCGTTCTGCTGGCGTAATTCCGTTTGGATCTTTTGGACGCCCAACCGGACGACCATCTTCTTTAGCTGCTTTACGATATTGTTTGATGTTGTCTGCGTGTAACTGGATAAACACGTTACCAACCTCATAGTGGCCTATGTCATTAACTCTCGACATAACATAGTGCCCCTTCTTTTTCCCTCTCTTATCCCACTTACCAGATTCCATCCAAATACCGAACCATTCTTCAAACGTTAATCTGAATTCAACTGGGTCACCATTGAAATCCGTCTTACCGTTCACAACAGCCGATTTTTGAACGTGATACTTTTCCTTTGCATCGCGTCTGATAATTTCATCCAGAAATTCTTTGCTTAACTTTTCAATGTAGTCCATATGCACCTGCGTATAAAAATTGCGTTACGCATCTATTTATTAATAGCGATAATTTTTATACGCAGTTGATGCCAATTTGTGGCCTCCTTTCTTATTATTTTTCTAGGCCGGTTACTACTTACACACCGCTTGGGCGCAAACGGAAGTAAGCTAAGTCTGGGTCTTTCAATACACGGCGAATGTGTTCCTTGTTACTGATGAACTCATGCAGTGTGATGCCGTTAATGTTGCAATACTGCTCGACAATAGCCTCTGGTATTTCCATAACAGGACGCATTTCCTCGCCATAGCTGGACTTGCTTTCCAAGTTAGTGCGCCATGCTTTGATCTGTTCAAGCGTGTCGCCTAGATCAAACGTGCGCTTAACCATGATCTTTTCGCCAGTTACGTCCTTGTCGAAGATCAGTTCCGTGGAACGGTCAGCATGCACTGGTGCGTTTGGGTCGGTGATGATCTGCGGTGCTTCCTGCTTTACTCCTGACAAGTCGAACGTTGCATTGCTGCCAGATACGAAAAACTGCTTACTCATTACTGGCTCCCTGCTGTCTTTTTCTTCTCTGCTGCAATGCGGCCTGTTGCGCTAATCATCTTCAGTTCTTGCTTGAAGTCTTTTACCGCACGTACTTTGTGCCATTGCAGCTCGCGTTGAGCTTGGTCTAGTGAGTCGATCATCTTTTGTGTTGCCTCGCTTTCCATCTTGTCTAGTACCTCATTCAAGATTGGATTGGTCAGCAATGCATTTGCTTCATTTGCGCGTGCAATCTGCGCATCGTACTCGTGTGTGCTTTTTACTTTACGTTCCATTTTTATACTCCGGTATATGGATTTTGGTTGTTCTGTTGTGATGCATCTGGCTCTGGTGCAGAGATAACTTGATTAAGGAAGTTATCGTACTCACCGCTTGCATGCAGGTTAATCTTAGTCAGCGCAGCATTCATTGAGTCTGTAGTGCTCTGGAATGTCTCGTTGAACATAGCTGCTTCTGCTGCTGGATCGACCATTGCTTTAAGTGCCGCTGCTTCTCGTTGAATTGCGGCTTGTAGATAAAGCTTTTCTAGCTCGATCTTCTGTTGCATTTGCAACTTGGCTAACTCACGTTGATGCGCAAGCATTGCTTGTTGGTCATCGCTCTTAGCTTGTGCTTCGATCTTCATTGCATCCAACTGCGCTTGACGTTCCTGACGTTGCGCATCGTTCTGCGCTTGCATCTGTTCAATTTGAATCTTTGCCTGTACATCAGGTGGTACTTGTGGCTGTGGCGGTTGTGGCATTGGTGATTGTGGTTTCTTAAAGAACTCGTCCACATTAGTAAAGTTCATCGCATGTACCAACTTCTCAATTGTGTTGTGTACATTGAACAAATCGGCCATACCTGATGAAGTCTGGATAGCCTGCGTTTGCAATTGCAGAATTGTGTTTAGGTAGGCAAGTTCACGTGACTTATCGCCAGTACCCAATCCGACACGTACAACAGCGTCATAGTGGTGTGCTGCGTCCATTGGGTCAGCCTCTATAGTTTGACCGTTAAGACGAATCTGCATCATCTCGTTTTGGTACTGCGCTAATAGCTTCTGAATACGCAGGAACAATGGTTTAAAACCATTCTCTGCAAACTCGCGTGCCATCAACTTAATGCGTTGTTCCGCACGTTCTGTCATGGCCTGATAGCCGGTAGCAGTCTCGTTGATAATGTCTGCGTCGCTGCCTTGTGTGAGCTTTTGTACACCTGTGCGCTCTTGCTTCATTGTGTCGATAAGCTCAAGCAGTGTTGTCACGGATGAAACGTCGCCACTACCAGAGGAAAGTACGCCTACTGCTTCAGGATTCTTTACGCGGATAATGCCGCCTGGACGGCTATCTAACAGGTCGTCAAGGTTCACATCGCCGTCTACCGCCCACATCTGAGCATTTGCGCCCAAGTTGACGTTATCGACCAATGCACGCATCAACTGTGTTTGGTTAAGCTGTGCGTTTTGTGCTTGCTCTGCTACAGATACACCGAATGCCAAGTGAGGCAATGGGTTTGCTACAAGCATAATGAACGGGTTGCCGTCACATGGCTCGTTAAGCAGAATGGTATTACCGCAACGAATGATCTTGCGCCATTCAGCAATACCAGTTTGCAAATAGTCCAGCTTTACATATGACTCAACAATGATTACTTGGCGCATTGATGGGTCGATCTGGTTGTTCATGTATGACCATGCGTAAGCACCTTCCAACTCCTTACGGCTTAGATACGTGCGTGTCATTTCTGGGTCATACGCTGTATTGCTAACCTCTTCTAAAATGTCGTCATCGAAACCCATAGCTCGCAAATCGGAGATAGTGATACGGCGTGCGTGTGCAGCGTAATGCGCTTCCTCTAATGAACGTGCTTGTGGGTCGATGTAAAACTCTTCCAGCGGAACATTGACGATCTTTACTTTGCCGCGCTCGTTGTTCTTGTGATCTACAGCTTCATGCACAACAATGTCATGCAGATGCACGCTAATAGCTGGCTCTGTTGGATCAATCTGTACTTGTGCTGCCTGCTGCAATACTTGGCCGGGATTAGCGCCTTGCTGAATCGCTTGTCCTGCTTGCTGTACTTGCGGAGTAATAAGCTGTGGTTGCTGACCAATAGCTGTAGCCTTTGCAATAGCTAGACCGTGCTGAATTGTGGTCAGTGGTTCAAAGTCTGGGTTTGCATACATGCGATGCTTAATGATCGCGAACTCACCCGCATCTGCTGCTTCTTTGAGCAATTGGAATTGCAGGTCTGTCAAACCATAGTATTTGGTGGTCTCAGCTGTTAAATCAGGCTCCCAATACACTTTGATAATGCCACCCGGAGACATTAGTGCATCGTGAATCCAAGTACGTGCGATCTTGTAGCCCGTGTTTTCTTCTCTAAACACGTAGTTACACATGGCTGTAGTAAGCGCTGCACTCTTTTCCTGTTGTGGTTGACGTGCTTGAAACTCGACAACGTTTTGTGTACCGCAGAACACGTCTAGCAATGGTGGTAACAGCCAGTTGATAGCATCTGCTACGGAGCTATCGACCCAGTTAGAACGACCGGGACTCAATGGAGGGGTAAAGATGCCTTCTGGTTGTGCGAGATAGAACTCGTTGCTAACAGCAGCACGGATTGAGATTTCGTCTTGTACATAGGCACGTGAACGGTTCTCAAACACGTTCAAGAACGCAATGACTTCTTCATCTGTCATTGGCCCTACTTCGTTGCCGTCCTCGTCGGTGCTTACTTCATCCGCGGAGACTTCGATCTCTGTTTGCTCAGGTTTTGGTAATACACCCGGCAACAGTTCGTTCATTTGCTGCACAAGCGCATCTGTCTCGTCCTGATCCTTACGCTTGGCAAATAGAGGGTTGTTTGGGTCTAGGTTTTGAATCGCAGAGCTTTTGCGCTTCTTCTGAATTGGCTGACCGTTTAGGTCTTTCTGTTGTCCTGCTCCGTCTGAGTTGCTTTGATTGTCAACTGGCAGTGTAGGACGTGGTGTTTTCTTATTAGCCATAAAGGGATTACTCCAATGGAATTCCCTTTATTTATTGAAATGAATCTCGCGTTATCTCGTGCGTTATGCCCAGAAACACAAAAGCCCCAGCTTTTAACTAGGGCCTTCGTGCTCTCTATACAAAATATTATGATTACAAGCTCGCACCTGCAATCATATTTAGCAAACATTAAACGTTGTTCAAGTCTGCAATTGTGAAGCCAGAAGCTTGGTTACGTGCTTCCAATGTACCTTCCCAACGGATTTGGAAGTTACGTGCGTCACCAGTTGTAGCCATTTCTTCTGTATCGAAGCCACGCAGAACAGCCAGTGACCACATATCTGTGTCGATACCGAATACTTCCTTAGCGCCAGTAATAACACGGTTTGGAACGCAAGTTACTTCACCGAAATCGGATTGGTAAATTGTGTATGAAGTCTTCAATGTGACTTTACCGTCGTTATTGACGTCTTGCATACGTGTGATGTTGCCTGTGAAGCTTGACTGTACTTGCTTACCTGCTGGGGTAAGGATAAGCATGTCAACGTTACCACCGGCAATGTATGCCTCTTGCAGAGCTTGCTTCAACAGTGTTTCTGTATAAGCTTGTGATGTACCTGCAACTGGTGCTGTACCTGGGTTACCTGCAACTGGTGCTGAACCGCCTGAACCACCGATGTAGTTTGTTGAGTTCCAACCGAGAACACCCTTCATTTGACGTGCTACTGAGCTTGAACCTGTTGCTGAAGTGGTATTGAGCAATGCAGCGTACTCAATGTCCTTCTTCAATTGCATCATTGTTTTAGCTTGCAAACGAGCAATCTGGTTTGGACCTGCGTGCTTAACTGCTTCCTGTGTGTTTGATACTGAGAAAGCATCACCGACGATCTGGCTGTAGTTACCAAGACGGACTGTTGGTGCTTCTGCTGTGTAGCTTGCATCTGCGCCTTCCACCAGTGCTACGTTAGCTGGTGATGACAATGCGTCTGTTTGCCATTCGTGGTAAATGGCTGTTGCGCCAGTTTGTGAGATTGCTGATACGAATGGTGTATCAGTTGGTGAGATCATGAATACTTTGTCGATCAGATCTTCACGGTTACCTACTGTTGCGTAGGTTGTTACTGTATTGCTTGGCATGATTTATTTTCCTTATTATTATGCCATCTGGTTAACCAGATATTTGTTTATGGTTATTTCTTCTTAGCCCATTGGCTTGCCAAATAAGCTTCAAAGTTCTTAGCTGTTGGTTCGCTACGCAAGGTATCGTTCCAAGCTTTAGCTTCACGTGCATTCGCTGTCTGAGCCTGTCTGTTTCTAAAGCCAGGATCATTGTTAGTAGCAGTTCCGCTATTCAAAGTTTTCTTAGAAGGAGCAAGCTTTGCTTTCTTAGCATTGTTGTCCTTTACCAATTTGTCGTACATCGCAGCTTTGTGCGCAACTTTCAGGAGACGTGCATCAACTAAAGTGTTGAGTTCATCAGCAGAGAATCCTTCTTCGGTCAGGTAGGTATTAACGTGTGATACCGCCTTTGCCGCTACTTCTGGGTTCTTCCACTGCGGAAAGAAATCTAGAATTGCTTTCTTCTGCGCTTCCAGATACTCAAGCTGTCGTTTTTCAAGTTCAGCTTGCTCTTGCTTCTTAATGTTCTCTTGAATAATCTTCGCTTGCTGTGCTTGATGGGCTCTTGCTTGATACATTTCCTTTTGCTTGAAATACTCAAGTGGGTCTGTATCGTACAAAGTTTGCCAATCAGGCTCATACTGCTGTGTTTGACTATCAATAAATGTCTGGTACTGTTGGAGCAAGCTCTTTAATGTCTCACGCTCTTTAACGTAAGCATCTTGAATCTCTGTCGCTTCTTTGCGCATTTTTGAAGCTTCAGCGAACTTGTCATTAGATGCACGCCACTTTTGTGCATCAGCAATCAATTCAGACTTCTTAACTTCGATCTTCTTACCATCAACTTGAATCTCAAATACTGGGTCAGTGTCGCTATCCTCGTCATGCTCTACGTTGGTATCCTCGTCGGAATCGCTGTCGAGCAAATCTAAATCTAGGTCTTCTGCATCAGTGTCGGATTCGGCATTGCTATCAGAATCTTTATCATCCCCAGCGGAATCTTGTTCTTTGGAGAAACCAAAAGGATCAGGCAGCTTTTTACCGCCTTTGTATTCCTCTGATTTGCGCCCTTCAAATTTCTTAGGGATAGGCTTTTCATTTAAGTATGACGCAAGGTCATACTCTGTATCGCCGTTAAGGGATACGCCGTCACTAGCGCCGCTTTCAACTTGACTTGCGCCGTCGAAGTTGCCATTGGTAGCATCGTTAACATTAGTGTCCATTGATATTTATCCTTATTATTATAGGTTTATGGATTTGTTTAATTCATCTACGGTCGAACACCGTAGTATTTTTGTAGTTAATAGGTTTACCCCATGAACTAGTCTGGTTACTACTTTGCAATGACTCAATGTTCACTGCTAGGTATCTAAACGCGTCTGCGCCGTGTGAGTAGTTGTCATGCACTGGCTTACCTAAGCTTCCATCTGGGCGTTCTGCGTAGTGGTAGCGCTTGAGGTTTTCGAGCAGCAATGTCGTTGAATCTCTGTCGAAAATCACATTGCCAAACATTTGCTTGGCTGCGCGAATACCAGCTTCGATAGTCATGGTTGGTGTAATCTCTACTCGCCAACCAAATGCCTGCATAATCTCTTGTGCGCTTTGACCTGTTTTGAAGTCTCTATGGGCGCCGTCATGTGGTAAGTAGCAGGTTCCCCAATTAACTTGATTCTTGTTACCCCACTCTCTTAACTCGTTGTTATATTCAGAAAGCGTCTTTCTGTTGCTCTCGATGTAACCAACAATCCGTGCGTCTGAGTAAATCTTTTGCACTAGGATGATTGCTGTCTGGTCAGCCCAACCCAAGTCCCAAATCGCATGTACTGGTAACTTGGGATCAATTCTCAGCTTGGTAACACGTTCTTCCTCGTATGCCTTACTAAGCTCGCGGAAGTAAACAGCACCAACTTGTGCGGGGAGAATTTCCCCTTCCCAGGTGTTTTTATATTCGTCTTCTGGCAAGCGGGCTTTATCCGCTCTGCGCTCTACATCAAGAACAGTTGGAAACCAAGGGTTATGGTTCCAGTTGACCGCTACGTCTTTAACGTCTTCACGCGTATTCAGCACATAGCGTTGATATACAGCGTCCGTGTCTAGACGTGGATTCCATGTAAAGTAAAAGCGTGAACCCTCTGCACGGATTGTAGGGATTAGGATTTTCAGGGATCTTTCTGTTAGCCCTGCTGCTTCTTCACCCCAACACAAATCAATGCCTTGGAACGACTTGATACTTTCTACTGTCTGGTCACTCAAGCCCTTAAAGATGAATACAGAGCCGTTATTGCAACGTATCTCATTTAATGTGGATGAGAAGGCATAACTAAGCCCAAGCTCTTGAATCAAGTCCTGCAAGCTTTGATAGACGGAATCCTTGATACTGTTCTGGACTTCACGGAAGCAGAGAATCTTTAACGGCTTATGGTAGGCGAGCAATATCAGAATCTTTGCTACTGTTACTGACTTACCGGAACCACGACCACCTCGCATTGATACAAAGCGGTATTTCTTGTCTAGCAATGGTAGAAAGTCTTCCGTGATACTGGTATCAAACTCCGTTCCCTCTAACGGTTTCCCCTCGATGTCAACCACTCCAATTAACTCAGGGGTAGAACTCGATTTGAAAACACCAATACGGAAGTGCTTCTTCGTATTTGCTTGCTTCTTGTTCGCGAGCACTTTCTCTAGTGCTTCTATTTTGTTCTTTAATGCACTGCTCATTTGTTCAAGTCACCGAAACCTCTGAGCAAGTCCTCCAAGTCATTAAGACGCTTCTCTAGCTCTGTTACTGGAGTGGCCCCACGTATCTGAGGACACGAGGACTCTCTTAAAATAAGGGA
>NZ_JBQYLP010000019.1:0-56989 GCF_052683555.1 Burkholderia sp. BC1 | reverse complement strand
AGATGTGTATAAGAGACAGGTATGCGAACGCGTGCGCGCCGTGATGCTCGCCGAATTCCCGCGCGGCCTCACGATCGTGCGCGACTACGACGTCAGCGTGCCGGACCTGCGCGGCGACAAGGAGCAGTTGATCCAGGCGCTGCTGAACATCGTGCGCAACGCGGCGCAGGCATTGCGCGAACGGATCGCGCAGGGCGACGCGAAGATCGAGCTGCGCACGCGCGTCGCGCGCAAGGTCACGATCGCGAAGCGGCTGTACCGGCTGGCACTGGACTTGCATGTGATCGACAACGGCCCCGGCATTCCGGACGAGATCCGCGACCGGATCTTCTATCCGCTCGTCTCCGGCCGCGACGACGGCAGCGGCCTCGGCCTGACGCTCGCACAGACGTTCGTGCAGCAGCACGACGGGACGATCGAGGTCGAAAGCCGGCCGGGACGTACCGAATTTCAGATTCTGCTGCCGCTCGACGCATGAGCGGCGACATTGCGATACACCAATATCTGACCGACCTATGAAGCCGATCTGGATAGTAGACGACGATCAATCGATCCGCTGGGTGCTCGAGAAGGCGCTCGCGCGCGACAGCTTCGCGACGAAGAGCTTCGCGAACGTGCGCGACGCGCTCGCCGCGCTCGATCACGAGACGCCGCAGGTGCTGGTATCCGACATCCGGATGCCGGGCGGGTCCGGGCTCGAGCTGCTGCAGGCCGTGCACGAGCGCCTGCCGGGGCTGCCCGTCATCATCATGACTGCGTTCTCCGATCTCGACAGCGCGGTCGCGGCCTTCCAGGGCGGCGCGTTCGAATATCTCGCGAAACCGTTCGACGTCGACAAGGCCGTCGAGCTGATTCGCCGTGCGGTCGAAGAGAGCCTGCGCGGCGGCACGCCGCAGGACGACCGCGTCGCCGAGGCGCCCGAGATGCTCGGCCAGGCGCCCGCGATGCAGGACATGTTTCGCGCGATCGGCCGGCTGTCGCATTCGGCCGCGACCGTGCTGATCACCGGCGAATCGGGCACCGGCAAGGAGCTCGTCGCGCGTGCGCTGCACCGTCATAGCCCGCGTGCGAACGGCCCGTTCATCGCGCTGAACACGGCCGCGATTCCGAAGGATCTGCTCGAATCGGAACTGTTCGGCCACGAGCGCGGCGCGTTCACGGGCGCGCAGACGACGCGGCAGGGCCGCTTCGAGCAGGCCGAGAACGGCACGCTGTTTCTCGACGAAATCGGCGACATGCCGTTCGATCTGCAGACGCGGCTGCTGCGCGTGCTGTCCGACGGGCAGTTCTATCGCGTCGGCGGTCACAGCCCGCTGCGCGCGAACGTGCGCGTGATTGCCGCGACCCATCAGAACCTCGAGGCGCGCGTGCGGCAGGGGCTGTTCCGCGAAGACCTCTATCACCGGCTGAACGTGATCCGGCTGCGGCTGCCGCCGCTGCGCGAGCGCAGCGAGGACATCCCGCTGCTTACGCGCCATTTCCTGCAGAAGAGCGCACGCGATCTCGGCGTCGAGCCGAAGCGCGTGTCGGACGAGGCGCTCGCGTATCTGACCTCGCTGCCGTTTCCCGGCAACGTGCGCCAGCTCGAGAACCTCGCGAACTGGCTGACCGTGATGGCGCCCGCGCAGACGGTCGAAATCAAGGATCTGCCGCCCGATCTCGTCCCGTCGGGCGCGCCGATCGCCGTATCGGCCGGCGACGGTGCGGCCGCGCCCGGCAGCCACGACGCGCCGGCCGCGCCGACGGTCGCCGCCGCGGCGCCGCTGGCATCGATGGCGGGCACGGCTGCGCCGAACGGTGCGCCTGCCGGCTACCCGATGTGGGAGCACGGGCTACGCACCGAAGTCGCGCGATTGCTGCGCGAGAATTCGGCCGGCGTGATGGACGAACTCGCGCGCCGCTTCGAGGCGGCCGTGATTCGCGAGGCGCTCGACTTCACGCGCGGCCGCAAGGTCGAGGCCGCCGAGCGGCTCGGCATCGGCCGCAACACGATCACGCGCAAGATCCAGGAACTGCATCTGGAGCCCTGAGCCTGCATCGCGGCATGCGCGGCGCCGCGCATGCCGCGATCGGACATAATCGCGCTTTGTGTTGCGCGCGCGATTCCGTCATGTCCGATTCCTTCCGCTGGCCCGCCGCGGCCGATCCCTTCCGTTTTCTCGAAGCGCTCGACAGCGCGCGCGCCCGCGCGTGGGTCGACGAACAGAACGCGCGCACGCGCGCCGCGCTGCGCGACGACGACGCGTACCGCGCGCTCGCCGCACGGCTCGCACGCGCGTATCTGCCGCGTGAACGGCCGGTGATTCCGACGCGCTGGCGCGACTGGGCCTACGACCTGTGGCAGGACGATCTGCATCCGAAGGGCCTCTGGCGTCGCGCGCGCTGGGACGACTGGCGTGCGGGCCGCCCCGAATGGGAGACGCTGCTCGACGTCGATGCGCTCGGTGCGGCCGAAGGCGAATCGTGGGTGTTCGAGCAGGACGCGATCCTGTATCCGGACGGCGATCGCGCATTGCTGTCGCTGTCGCCGGGCGGCGCGGATGCGGTCGTCGTCCGCGAATTCGATCTCGTGCTGCGTCGCTTCGTCGACGACGGCTTCACGATCGACGTGCCCGGCCATCACACGATCGGCTGGATCGATCGCGATACGGTGTACGTGAGCTGGGATCGCGGCGAAGCGCATTCGACCGCAGCCGGCTATCCGTACGACGTGCGGCGCTGGGTGCGCGGCACGCCGCTCGCGCAGGCGCCGGTCGTGTTTCGCGGCGAACCGGACGATATCAGCGCCGGTGCGTGGTTCGATCCGATCGACGGTCGTCACGTCGCGTGGCGCAGCGTCGACTTCTTCGACGCGCATACCTACCGGCTGACCGAGGCGGGCGAGTGGGCGCGCTACGACGTGCCGACGCACGTCGAGGTCGGCTTCTGGGAAGGCTGGCTCGTGCTGGAGCCGCGGCTCGACTGGGACTGCGACGGCGTGCGTCACGCGGGCGGGTCGTTGCTCGCGATCCGCGAGCGCGCGTTCCTCGAAGGTTCGCGCGCGTTCACGACGCTGTTCGAGCCGCAGCCGTCGACGTCCGCCTGCACGTGGACGCATACGCGCCACACGCTGATCGCGAGCTGGCTCGACGACGTGCACAACCGCACGCTGCTATGGGAGCCGCGCGAGACGGCCGACGGTACGTGGACCTGGGACGCGCGGCCGCTCGATTGGCCGGGCGACGGGCAGATCGACGTCGAGCCCGTCGAGCCGACGCTGAACGACGAGGTCTACGTCGACGTCGATACCTATCTCGATCCGCCCGAATGCTGGCTCGCCGATCTAGCCGACCGCGCGGCGGATGCCGCGTCGCGGCGCGTGCTGCTCGACCGGCCGCCGGTGCAGTTCGATGCGACCGGGCTCGTCGTGCGTCGCGCGAGTGCACGCTCGCGCGATGGCACGCGCGTGCCGTACACGCTGATCGGCCCGCGCGATGCGCTCGACGGCGCTACGCGCGTCGCGCGGCCGTGCCTGCTGTCCGGCTACGGCGGCTTCGCGCTGCCGAACCTGCCCGGCTACAGCGACGCGCTCGGCATCGGCTGGCTCGAGCGCGGCGGCGTCGCGGCGTTCGCGCACATCCGCGGCGGCGGCGAGTTCGGGCCGCGCTGGCACGTCGACGCACAGCGCGAACATCGGCAACGTTCGTTCGACGATTTCATCGCGGTCGCGGAGGACCTGATCGCGACCGGCGTGACGACGGCCGCGCAGCTCGGCATCGAAGGCGGCAGCAACGGCGGGCTGCTGGTCGCCGCATGCATGGTGCAGCGCCCGGCGCTGTTCGGCGCGGTGCTGTGCCGCGTGCCGCTGCTCGACATGCGCCGCTATCCGAAGCTGCATGCGGGCGCCGCGTGGCTCGACGAATACGGCGACCCGGACGATCCCGACGAAGGGGCGGCGCTCGCCGCGTATTCGCCGTATCACCGCGTGCGCGACGACGTCGCGTATCCGCCGCTGCTGCTGACGACGTCGACGCGCGACGACCGCGTGCATCCGGCGCACGCGCGCAAGATGGCCGCGCGCATGCAGGCGCTCGGTCATCGCAACGTGTGGTACTGGGAGAACACCGACGGCGGCCACGGCAGCGCCGACGATCTCGAGCGCGCCGAATCCGACGCGGCCGAATTCGGCTTTCTGTGGACCCATCTCGGGCCCGCGCCCGCGCGCGGCTGAGCGCACGCGGGGCAGGAGCGGGGCAGAAGCGGCAGGGCGGCGGCGTCAGCCGACGACCGCGACGACCGGCGTATGGTCGGACGGCTGCTCCCACGTGCGCGGCACGCGATCGACTTCGCACGACGTGCAGCTGCCCGCGAGCGCCGGCGACAGCAGGATGTGATCGATGCGCAGCCCGGCGTTGCGGCGGAACGCGAACATCCGGTAGTCCCACCACGTGAAGGTCTTCTCGGGCTGCTCGAAGCGGCGGAACGCATCGACGAAGCCGAGCTCGATCAGCTTCGCGAAGTGCGCGCGCTCCTGCGGCGACACGAGGTTCTCGCCTTCCCATTTCGCCGGATCGTGGACGTCGCGATCTTCGGGCGCGATGTTGTAGTCGCCGAGCAGCGCGAGCTTCGGGTAGCGCTGCATCTCGGTGCGCAGCCACGCATGCAGCGCGTCGAGCCACTGCATCTTGTACAGGAACTTGTCGGAGCCGACGGCCTGCCCGTTCGGGAAGTAGGCGGACACGATCCGCACGCCGTCGATCGTGACGGCGATCACGCGCTGCTGCGTGTCCTCGAAGCCCGGAATGTTTCGCACGACGTCCGATTCGTCGAACGGCAGCGTGTCGCGCGCGAGAATCGCGACGCCGTTGTAGGTTTTCTGGCCGGCGAACCAGCTGCGATAGCCGGCCGCCTCGAGATCGGCGCGCGGAAATTTTTCGTCCGGCAGTTTGAGTTCCTGCAGGCACAGTACGTCGACGGCGCTTTGCGCGAGCCAGTCGAGCACGTGCTGCTTGCGGACGTTGAGCGAGTTGACGTTCCAGGTGGCAATTTTCATGAACGGGGAAGCGCGCGTGCGGATCAATGCAAAGGCCGCCATCTTACCGCGAGCACGGGGCGGGAACGCGCGAAGCGCCGCGATGCATTGAGTACGAATATGACAAAAGTGTTGACGTAAGTGCTTAACCACCCTATAATTTATTTCTCTGACGCGGGGTGGAGCAGTCTGGCAGCTCGTCGGGCTCATAACCCGAAGGTCGTAGGTTCAAATCCTACCCCCGCAACCAAGCACACCAGACGATGTGCAGCGCAAGTGACCGATGCGCGCTTCGTCGACAGGAACCCGGCCCCGTGCCGGGTTTTTTGTTTTGTGCGTCCGCTGCGCGTCGTTGCGTCAGTGCGCGGCCCATTCGACGGCCGCCTTGGCATGCAGTGCCGTCGTGTCGAACACCGGCAGCGGCGAATCGTCGGCGCCGATCAGCAGCGTGATTTCCGTGCAGCCGAGAATCACCGCCTGCGCGCCGCGTTGCGCGAGCGATTCGATGATCCGCGCGTACATGGCGCGTGACTCGCGCGCGACGATGCCGTGGCAGAGCTCGTCGTAGATGATCCGGTGCACGTCGGCGCGCTCGCGTTCGTCAGGTACGAGCACGTCGATGCCGAAGCGCTCGCGCAGCCGTTGCGCGTAGAACGGCAGTTCCATCGTATAGCGCGTGCCGAGCAGCGCGACGCGCTCGACGCCCGCGTCGCGCAGCGCGGCGCCGGTCGGATCGGCGATATGCAGGAACGGCAGCGTGACGGCCGCTTCGATCGCGTCGTGCACGCGATGCATCGTGTTGGTCGTCAGCACGACGAGATCGGCGCCGGCCGCTTCGAGCTGCCGCGCGGCGTCGGCCATCCGTTCGCCGAGCGCAGGCCAGTCGTGCGCGCGCTGTAGCGCCTCGATCTCCGCGAAATCGACGGTGACGAGCACGCTCTTCGCGTTGTGATGACCGCCGTGCAGCGCCTTCGAATGGCGATTGATCAGCCGGTAGTATTCGGCCGACGATTCCCAGCTCATTCCGCCGATCAGTCCGATCGTCTTCATCCGTTGCCCTTTCGTTCGTATGGTCGCCGTCGAGTATAGGGGCCGGTGCGCGTGTGCGGCGGTACGCTTCGCGTAAAGCCGGCCGGTACGGCGCAGTGCGAGGCGGCGGCCCGCGGCAGGGCACCGTACGACGGCGGTCCGCGCCTGCCTCACGCGGCGGTTGAAACGCCCACTGTGTTTTTGTACAGTATCGGCACCGTGAACCCGCCCGCCATTCCGTCTTCCGATCCGCGCGAGCCGCCGCCCGACGGCGACGCACCGCCGCGCGTACGCAAGATCATCCACTGCGATTGCGACTGCTTTTACGCATCGGTCGAGATGCGCGACGATCCGTCGTTGCGCAATCGTCCGCTCGCGGTCGGCGGCCGGCCCGACCAGCGCGGCGTGATCGCGACATGCAATTACGAGGCGCGGCGCTATGGCGTGCACTCGGCGATGTCGTCGGCGCTGGCGATGCGCAAGTGTCCGGATCTGCTGATCCTGCCGAGCGCGATGGACAAGTACCGCACCGCATCGCGGCAGATCATGGCGATCTACCGCGACTACACGGCCGACGTCGAACCGCTGTCGCTCGACGAAGCCTATCTCGACGTGAGCCGCTCCGAGCGCTGTCAGGGCAGCGCGACGCTGATCGCGCGCGAGATCCGGCAGCGCGTGTACGAGACGGTCGGCGTGACGGTGTCGGCCGGCGTCGCGCCGAACAAGTTCATCGCGAAGATCGCCTCCGACTGGAACAAGCCCGACGGCCTGTTCGTCGTGCGGCCGCACGAAGTCGACGCCTTCGTCGCCGCGCTGCCGGTGCGCAAGCTGCACGGCGTCGGCAAGGTCACGGCCACGCGGCTCGACCGGCTCGGAATCCAGACCTGCGCGCAGCTGCGGACCTGGTCGCTGATCGATCTGCATCGCGAGTTCGGCGCATTCGGCCGGCGGCTGTACGAGCTCGCGCGCGGGATCGACGAACGGCCGGTGCAGGCCGATCAGGAGCGCAAGTCGGTCAGCGTCGAGACGACTTACGTGACCGATCTGACCACCCTCGAGCAATGCGCGGACGAGATCCGCCGGCTCGTCGTGCAGCTCGATGCGCGAATCGCCCGCGCAGGTGCCGCGCGTGCGATCCGCAAGCTGTACGTGAAGATCCGCTTCGCGGATTTTCAGCGCACGACGGTCGAATGCGTGGCCGACGCCACGAATGCCGATACGGCCGTCGCGCTGCTCGCGAAAGGGCTGCTGCGGCGCGCGCAGGCGGTGCGGCTGCTCGGCGTCGGCGTGCGCATCGACGAAAACACGCCCGAGCGCCACGGGCAGTTCTCGCTGTTCGACGACGACTCGCGCGCGCAATGAGCGCGCAATGAAAAAGGCACCGCCGAAGCGGTGCGTGTGCGGCGGCGACGCGGCGCAGCCCGTCAGTGCGCGGGCGCGGCCATCCCGTTATGACGCAGCAGCGCGTCGATCTTCGGCTCGCGGCCGCGGAATGCCTTGAACGAATCCATCGCCGGGCGGCTGCCGCCGACCTCGAGGATTTCGCGGCGATAGCGCGTGCCGGTTGCCGCATCGAGCACGCTGCCGTTCGCGGCGGCCGCTTCCTCGAACGCTGCATAGGCGTCGGCGGACAGCACTTCGGCCCACTTGTAGCTGTAGTAACCGGCCGCGTAGCCACCCGCGAAGATGTGGCTGAACGTGTTCGGCCAGCGCGAGAACGGCGCCTGCGGGATCACGTGATAGCGCTCGTTGATGTCGCGCGCAAAGTCGTTCACGGCGAGCGCGCCGGCCGGATCGAAATCGACGTGCAGCAGCATGTCGAACATCGAGAACACGATCTGGCGCAGCGTGCCGAGCCCGCTCTGGAAGTTCTTCGCGGCGATCATCTTGTCGAACAGCGCGCGCGGCAGCGACGCGCCCGTATCGACGTGCGACGACATCGACGACAGCACGTCCCATTCCCAGCAGAAGTTCTCCATGAACTGCGACGGCAGCTCGACCGCATCCCATTCGACGCCGTTGATGCCGGACACGCCGAGCTCGTCGACGCGCGTGAGCATGTGATGCAGCCCGTGGCCGAACTCGTGGAACAGCGTGATCACTTCGTCGTGCGTGAAGCAGGCGGGCTTGCCGCCGACTGGTGCGGAGAAGTTGCAGGTCAGATACGCGACGGGAGTCTGCACGCCGTCGCAGCGCTTCGCGCGCGAACGCGCGTCGTCCATCCACGCGCCGCCGCGCTTGCCTTCGCGTGCGTACAGATCGAGATAGAACTGCGCGACGAGCGAGCCGTCGCGGTTTTCGACGCGGAAAAAGCGCACGTCCTGGTGCCAGACCGGCGCATCGTCCGGCTTGATCTGCACGCCGAACAGCGTCTCGGTCACGGTGAACAGACCCTTCAGCACGGCCGGTTCCGGGAAGTACTGCTTGACCTCGTTTTCCGAGAACGCATAGCGCTGCTGGCGCAGCTTCTCGGCCGCGTACGCGACGTCCCACGGCGCGAGTTCGCCGAGGCCGAGTTCCTTCGCGGCGAACGCACGCAGCTCGTCCCAGTCCTTTTCCGCGTGCGGACGCGCGCGCGTCGCGAGATCCTCGAGGAACGCGATCACCTGCTGCGGCGACTCGGCCATCTTCGGCGCAAGCGACACTTCGGCGAAGTTGCGGTAGCCGAGCATCTGCGCTTCTTCGCGGCGCAGCTTCAGTTCGTCGGCGACGATCGCGGTGTTGTCCCACTCGGCCTTGCCGCCGCCGTACTGCGGGCCGAGCTCCGAGGCGCGCGTCGCATACGCGCGGTACAGCGTCTCGCGCATCGCGCGGTTGTCCGCGTACTGCAGCACCGGGAAATACGACGGGAAGTGCAGCGTGAATTTCCAGCCTTCCTTGCCGTCCTTCTGCGCCGCTTCGCGCGCGGCTTCGATCGCGTCGCCCGGCAGGCCGGCCAGTTCGGCTTCGTCGTGCGCGAAGTATGCATACGCGTTCGTCGCGTCGAGCACGTGATCGGAGAACGCCTTCGCGAGCGCGGCCTGCTGCTCCTGCAGTTCCGCGAAACGCGGCTTCTGGTCTTCGGGCAGCTCGGCGCCCGACAGGCGGAAGTCGCGCAGTGCGTTGTCGAGGATCTTCTTGCGCTCGGCAGAAAGCGTCGCATATTCGGCGCCGGCCGCGATCGCCTTGTACTTGTCGTAGAGCGCGAGATTCTGGCCGACGCTCGACCAGAACTCGGTCACGCGCGGCAGGTTTTCGCCGTACGCGGCGCGCAGCTCGGGCGTATCGGCGACCGCGTTCAGATGGCCGACGATGCCCCATGCGCGGCCGAGCGGCTCGGTCGCGCGCTCGACCGTTTCGACGACGTCGGCCCAGGTGGCGGGCGTGGCCGGCGCGCTCGCGGTTTCGACCGCGCGATTGGCGGCATCGAGCAGTGCGTCGAGCGCGGGCGTCACGTGTTCGGGGCGAATCTCGCCGAAGCGGGGCAGGCCGGAGAAATCGAGGAGCGGATTGGTTTGGGCGCTGTCGGACATAAGACTCCCTGTCTGTTGCCGGATGAACCGGGATGAAAACGGTGAGGCGCGAGGCGCGCCGATACCGACATTATTGGGGCGCGTCGCGCGCTTTCCAATCGTTAGTTTCTAATGGCGCGATTGAGGCAGGGTCGGATGCGCGGCGCGCACGCGATGCGCGGGGCGCGCGGCGAGCCGCGAGCGGCGCGGGGCCGCCGAGCGGCGGCCGGCAGGAAGCCGGCGCGCGCACGCGCCGGCGGGCATGGGGTCAGGCGGCCGCGGCGGCGCGCTCGGCCGATTCGAGCGTGTTGATCAGCAGCATCGTGATCGTCATCGGGCCGACGCCGCCCGGCACCGGCGTGATGTAGCCGGCGACTTCCTTCACGCCCGCGAAATCGACGTCGCCGCACAGCTTGCCCGCGTCGTCGCGGTTCATCCCGACGTCGATCACGGTCGCGCCCGGCTTCACCATGTCGGCGGTCAGGATGTTGCGCTTGCCGACTGCGGCGACGATGATGTCGGCCTGCCGCGTATGCGCGGCGAGGTCGCGCGTCTTGCTGTGGCAGATCGTCACGGTCGCGCCCGCTTCGAGCAGCAGCATCGCCATCGGCTTGCCGACGATGTTCGAGCGGCCGATCACGACCGCGTTCGCGCCCTGCAGCGCAATGCCGTGCGCGGCGAACATCATCATCACGCCGTACGGCGTGCACGGGCGGAACAGCGGCTTGCCCGTCATCAGTGCGCCGGCGTTGGCGACGTGAAAGCCGTCGACGTCCTTCTCGGGCGCGATCGCCTCGATCACCTTGTGGCTGTCGATATGCGCGGGCAGCGGCAGTTGCACGAGGATCCCGTGAATCTTCGGATCGCGGTTCAGTTCGTCGATGCGCGCGAGCAGGTCGGCCTCGGACAGCGTCGCCGGGTACGTGTCCTTCTGCGAGAAGAAGCCGTTGTCCTCGCACGCCTTGATCTTGTTGCGCACGTAGACTTCGCTCGCCGGGTTGTCGCCGACGAGGATCACCGCGAGGCCGGGCTGGTGGCCGCGGGCGGTCAGGGCGGCGGCGCGTTCGGCGGCCTGCGCGCGCAAGGTCTTCGAGAGGGCGTTGCCGTCGATGAGGAGGGCTGTCATGGTGGTGGGTTCTGCCGGGAAGTTGGAATGCGGGCGTGCGGCGTCGGGAAACGCCGCAGCAAAGCACGCAATTATACCGTTCGCCTGTCGCGGTCCGACAGCGAATGCGCGGAATGCGTCATGATCGGCGCGCACGGGCGCCGCAAGCAACGCCGCCCCGAGCGAGAGGGCCGTATCGCTCGGGGCGGAAGGGGAGCGGGCGCACCGGGCCGCGCGGCCCGGCGTGCGCGTCGCGCGCTCAGGCGGGCTTCTTCGACAGCGCGAGGCGCAGCAGGTCGGCCACCGTGTTGACGTTGAGCTTTTCCATGATGTTCGCGCGGTGCGCTTCGACCGTCTTGATGCTGATCCCGAGATCGTCGGCGATCTGCTTGTTCAGGCGGCCGGCAATGATGCGTTCGAGCACCTGCTGCTCGCGCGCCGTCAGCTTCGACAGGCGCTCGCTCGCGGCGCGCTGTTCCTGCACGCTCTTGCTTTCGCTTCGGGCCTTGTCGAGCATCCGCTCGACGAGCCTGCGCAGTTCCGCTTCGTCGAACGGTTTCTCGATAAAGTCCATCGCACCCTTTTTCATCGTCGACACGGCCATCGGTACGTCGCCGTGACCGGTGACGAAGATGATCGGCAGCGCGGCATTGTCGGCGATCAGACGCTCCTGCAGTTCGAGGCCGCTCATGCCCGACATCCGCACGTCGAGGATCAGGCACGCGATCTGGCCGGCCTGCTGCGCGGGCTGATACGCGTCGAGAAACTGCTCCGCGCTCGAGAAGCATTGCACGCGATAGCCGTTCGCCTCCAGCAGCCAGCGCAGCGAGTCCCGCACGGCCTCGTCGTCGTCGACGACAAAGACGGTTTCCTGGGTGGTGGTGACAGGACTATTCATAGTTCTCCCGTAACGGTATGTGATGCCGATGTCTCGGACCCCCCTTGGCCGAGATCAGCGGGTTCCCCAATGGGCAGGCTGCAGTGGAACGTCGCGCCGGAAATGCGGCCGTCCGGCTCGACGTTGTTGACCACCCACAGGCGCCCCCGATGCGATTCGATGATCGAACGGCAGATGTTCAGCCCCATGCCCATGCCGTCGGACTTGGTGCTGTAAAACGGTTCGAACAGGCGCTCGGCCGTCGCTTCGTCGACGCCGGGCCCCTGATCGATCACGCGAATGTCGACGAAGCCGGCGTCGATGTCGGCGACGACGCGAATCACGCCGTCGGCCGACGGCGGCTTCACGTCGGCCATCGCTTCGGCCGCGTTCTTCATCAGGTTCACGAGCACTTGCTCGATCAGCACGGGGTCGACATAAATAATAGGCATTCTTGCGAGGATTTCGGTGACGATCCGAATCCTGCGCTTCCTGGCCTCGATTTCGGCGAGCCCGACCGCATCGGCGACGATGTCCGCGACGCGCGCCGGCTGGCGCTTCGGCTCGCTGCGCTTCACGAATTCGCGGATCCGCTTGACGATCATGCCCGCGCGCAGCGCCTGCTGGGCGGTCTTTTCGAGCGCCGGCTGCAGCATCTCGGGCGTGCCGCGGCCGCTCTTCACGAGCGCGAGCGTGCCCGAGCAGTAGTTGTTGATCGCCGCGAGCGGCTGGTTCAGTTCGTGCGCGATCGACGACGCCATTTCGCCCATCGTCATCAGCCGGCTCGTGAACTGCAGCTTTTCTTCCTGCTGATGCGCGAGTTCCTGCGCCTTCTTGCGGGTCGTGATGTCGGTCGCGATCTGCATCTGCGCGAGGTGGCCGTCGACCCACTGGATGTACTGGCGGCGCACCTCGAACCATTTCTGGATGCTTTCGACGTACACCTCCTGCGCGTCGGCGGCGGTGTTCGTCAGCGCGGTGGCCGGCAGGCCCGCGAACGCATCGACCATGTCGATCGAATCGGACGACGCCTGCGCGCGGTCGAAGCCGCCGCCCGACAGCTCGAGATGGCCGTCCGGACGGATCCCGAACAGGTGACGGTAGTAGCGGTTCGCGAACAGCAGCTCGGCTTCGTCGGCCGCGAGCACCGACACTGCGGCGTCGAGGCTTTCGAGCACCGTCGTGAAGCGCTCGTGCGCGGCCGCGAGCTCCTCGCGCGCGCGCTTCGGCTCGGTGATGTCGGTCATCGACGACATCCAGCCGGTCTGGCGCCCCGAGCTGTCGATCAGCGGCGACACGTAGAGCCGCGCGTGGAACAGCGTGCCGTTCTTGCGCCGCACGCGCAGCTCGAAGCCCGAGCTCGGCGCCTTGCCGCGCAGCGTCATGTCGAGCTGGCGCTGCATTTCGGGATACGCGTCGCGCGGCCAGTACGGGAACGGCGCGACCTTGCCGACCAGATCGCTTTCGTCCCAGCCCGTCATGCGGCAGAACGCGGGATTCACGTGCGTGATGCGGCCGTGCATGTCGAGCACGCGCATGCCGATCAGCACCGAGTTTTCCATTGCACGGCGGAAGAACGCTTCCGCGTAGAGCGCCTGCTGCGCCTCGAAGCGCTGGCGCGTGTGCTTCCACAGGCTCCAGAGGCTCCACAGCACGAAACACGACAGGCCGGCGACGAGCCACACGAGCGTGTTGTTGGTCAGGTTCGTGAGCTGCGGGAACGCGTAGACGCGCACCGTGAGCCCCTGGCCGGGCGGATCGAGCGGCAGGTCGTAGTGCGAGTCGCGCGGCAGGCGCGGGCGCGTCGACGTCGACGAGAGTTCGCGGTTGTTCGCGTCGGTGATCGAGATCTTGTACTTCGACGACAGTTCCTGCGGGATGTCGTGCTTCAGGATGCCCTCGACCGAGAACACCGCGGCGAGCGAGCCGAGATAGTCGCGGTCGCCGCGCATCACGGGCGTCTGCAGCGTGATGTAGCCGTTGCCGAAGTCGTCGTAGATCAGCGGCGAATACGCCTGGCGGCGCGAGCTGCGCGCTTCGTCGTAGGCACCGCGCACCGCGTCCTGCAGCTGCGCGTCGCCGGGCTTCGCGAGCCGCTGGCCGAGCAGCGGCGGATGCACGGTCGGCCAGCGCTGCACGCCGGGCGCCGTATACCAGTTCAGATAGAGGATTTCCGGATGCGTCTGCATGACGTCCGCGACGGCCATCTGGAATGCGTTCTGGTCGAGGCGGCCCGACGCGAGGTCGCGCGACAGCGCCTGCAGCTGTTCCTGCGCACCTGTCATCGACAGCCGGATCTGCTGCTGCGCCCACGCGACGTTACGGAACAGCGTGTCTTCCTGCTGCTGCTGTTCCCGGCGGTTGAGGCTCCATAGAATGAGGCTCATCACCACGAGGAACACGAGGATCGACAGCAGCGGCGTCAGCAAATAGGAATTGGACCACCACGGTCCGTGGTGCCAACGGGACGGCTGCGACTCCGCCGGCGGGCCCGACGGTCGCGCCGAGCGTGCGAAAAGCCGATCGGTCAACATGGCAGGATTGTAGCGCAGCGCAATACATGGAAAACCTATACCCGATATGTTGAGCCGAAACGGATTTATGCGGCTGGCGCGGGCCGCAGCGCCCCGCGGCATGGGTGCAGCGCAGCAATATTCCGCATTACGAGAAAAGATCTCATAATTCGAAAATTTTGTTGCGTGCGGCCCGGCACGCTCATTACAATCCGCTGAGCTTGCCCGCAGCCGGCCGCGCCGCGTCGTCTGCACGAGAGCGATCCTCACATTCCAGGACCCAGGAGACGAGAATGTCCGCTGTACCGAATGAAGTGATGAAGTATGTCGCCGCCGAGCGTGACGACGACCCGCAGGAAACCGTTGAATGGCTCGAGGCGCTGGACGGCGTGATCTCCTCCGTGGGTACCGGCCGCGCGCACTACCTGATCGAAAAGCAGATCGAATTCGCACGCATGCACGGCGAACATCTGCCGTTTTCCGCGAACACCCCGTACATCAACACGATTCCGGTCGAAGCCCAGGCCAAGATTCCGGGCGACCAGGACATCGAGCACCGCATCCGCTCGTACACGCGCTGGAACGCGCTCGCGATGGTGCTGCGCGCCGGCAAGGACACGAACGTCGGCGGCCACATCGCGTCGTTCGCATCGGCCGCGACGCTGTACGACGTCGGCTACAACCATTTCTGGCACGCACCGTCCGACCAGCACGGCGGCGATCTCGTGTTCGTGCAGGGCCACTCGTCGCCGGGCGTGTACTCGCGCGCGTTCCTGCTCGGCCGCCTGACCGAGGAGCAGCTCGACAACTTCCGCCAGGAAGTCGGCGGCAACGGCATCTCGTCGTACCCGCACCCGTGGCTGATGCCGGACTTCTGGCAGTTCCCGACCGTCTCGATGGGCCTCGGCCCGATCATGGCGATCTACCAGGCGCGCTTCATGAAGTACCTCGAGGCGCGCGGCATCGCGAAGACGGAAGGCCGCAAGGTGTGGGCGTTCCTCGGCGACGGCGAGACCGACGAACCGGAATCGCTCGGCGCGATCGGGATGGCGAGCCGCGAGAAGCTCGACAACCTCGTGTTCGTGATCAACTGCAACCTGCAGCGTCTCGACGGCCCGGTGCGCGGCAACGGCAAGATCATCCAGGAACTGGAATCGGAATTCCGCGGCGCCGGCTGGAACGTCATCAAGGTGATCTGGGGCAGCCGCTGGGATGCGCTGTTCGCACGCGACAAGACGGGCGCGCTGATGCGCCGGATGATGGAAGTCGTCGACGGCGAATACCAGACGTACAAGTCGGAGTCGGGCGCGTTCGTCCGCGAGCACTTCTTCAACACGCCGGAGCTGAAGGCGCTCGTCGCCGACTGGTCCGACGACGACATCTGGAACCTGAACCGCGGCGGCCACGATCCGCACAAGATCTACGCGGCGTTCCATGAAGCGACGCACACGAAGGGCGCGCCGACCGTCATCCTCGCGAAGACCATCAAGGGCTACGGGATGGGCGAGTCCGGTCAGGCGATGAACATCACGCACCAGCAGAAGAAGCTGCCGGTCGAGCAACTGAAGAAGTTCCGCGATCAGTTCCGCCTGCCGATCACCGACGAGCAGATCGCCGACGTGCCGTACCTGAAGTTCGAGGAAGGCTCGAAGGAGCTCGAATACATGCGCCAGAAGCGCATGGACCTCGGCGGCTACCTGCCGCAGCGTCGCCAGAAGGCGGCATCGCTGCCGGTGCCGGCGCTCGACGCGTTCGAGCCGCTGCTCAAGGGCACGGGCGAAGGCCGCGAGATCTCGACGACGATGGCGTTCGTGCGGATCCTGAACATCCTGCTGAAGGACAAGGCGCTCGGCAAGCGCGTGGTGCCGATCGTCCCGGACGAGTCGCGCACGTTCGGCATGGAAGGCCTGTTCCGCCAGATCGGCATCTGGAACCAGGAAGGCCAGAAGTACGTGCCGGAAGATTCCGACCAGCTGATGTTCTACAAGGAATCGCAGACCGGCCAGATCCTGCAGGAAGGCATCAACGAAGCGGGCGGCATGTGCGACTGGATCGCGGCGGCGACGTCGTACTCGACGCACGGCGAGATCATGGTGCCGTTCTACATCTTCTACTCGATGTTCGGCTTCCAGCGGATCGGCGATCTGGCCTGGGCGGCAGGCGACATGCGTTCGCGCGGCTTCCTGCTCGGCGGCACCGCGGGCCGCACGACGCTGAACGGCGAAGGTCTGCAGCACGAAGACGGCCACTCGCTGCTGTGGGCGGCATCGGTGCCGAACTGCGTCAGCTACGACCCGACGTTCGGCTACGAGCTCGCGGTCATCATCCAGGACGGCCTGCGCCGGATGGTGCAGGACCAGGAAGACGTGTACTACTACATCACGGTGATGAACGAGAACTACGAGCACCCGGCGATTCCGCAGGGCGAGCACGTGGCGGCCGACATCATCAAGGGCATGTACGCGTTCCGCAAGGCGGACGCCAACACGAAGGCGCCGCGCGTGCAGCTGCTCGGCGCGGGCACGATCTTCAACGAAGTGATCGCCGCCGCCGATCTGCTGAAGAAGGACTGGGGCGTCGCCGCCGATCTGTGGAGCGTGCCGAGCTTCACCGAGCTCGCGCGCGAAGGCCACGACGTCGAGCGCTGGAATCTGCTGCACCCGACCGAGGAGCGCCGCCTGTCGCACGTGCAGAAGTGCCTGAAGGACACGCAGGGCCCGGTCATCGCCTCGACCGACTACGTGCGTGCGCTGGCCGACCAGATCCGCGGCCAGATCGATCGCCGCTACGTCGTGCTCGGCACCGACGGCTACGGCCGTTCGGATACGCGTGAGAAGCTGCGTCACTTCTTCGAAGTCGACCGCTACTGGGTGACGGTGGCCGCGCTGAACGCGCTGGCCGACGAGGGCACGATCGATCGCAAGATCGTCGCCGACGCGATCGCGAAGTACAACCTCGATCCGTCGAAGCCGAACCCGATGACCGTTTAACGACACGCGCCGCGTGATGCCGCGCGCCGCCTCGCGGGGAGGCGCGCGGTCCTGGAGACACAGACAGATGAGTCAAGCGATCGAAGTGAAGGTGCCGGATATCGGCGATTACAAGGACGTGCCCGTCATCGAGGTGCTCGTGAAAGCGGGCGACACGGTCGAGCCCGAGCAGTCGCTCGTCACGCTCGAGTCCGACAAGGCGACGATGGACGTGCCGAGCCCCGCCGCGGGCACGGTCAAGGAAGTGAAGGTCAAGGTGGGCGATGCCGTGTCGGAAGGCACGCTGATCATCCTGCTCGAAGGCGGCGCCGCCGCGCAGCCGAACGGCGCCGCTGCGCCGGCGGCCGCACCGGCCCAGGCGTCCGCGCCGGCACCGGCTGCCGCGGCCCCCGCTGATGCCGCACCGGCCGCCGCGCCCGCCGCATCGGGCGGCACGCTCGAAGTGACGGTGCCCGACATCGGCGACTACAAGGACGTGCCGGTGATCGAGATCGGCGTGAAGGTCGGCGACACGGTCGAGAAGGAGCAGTCGCTCGTCACGCTCGAATCGGACAAGGCGACGATGGACGTGCCGAGCCCGGCCGCCGGCGTCGTGAAGGACATCAAGGTGAAGGTCGGCGACACCGTGTCGGAAGGCACGCTGATCGTGCTGCTCGAGGCCGCCGGCGCAGCGCCGGCCGCTGCGGCACCGCAGGCGAGCGCACCGGCGCCGGCACCGGCCGCCGCCGCTCCGGCTGCGGCGCCCGCACCGGCACCGGCGAAGGCCGCGGCACCGGCTGCCGCGCCGGCCGCTGCTGCGCCGTCGGGCGAACACCGTGCGAGCCACGCGTCGCCGTCGGTGCGCAAGTTCGCGCGCGAACTGGGCGTCGACGTGTCGCGCGTGCAGGGCAGCGGTCCGAAGGGCCGCATCACGAAGGAAGACGTCACGGCCTTCGTGAAGGGCGTGATGACGGGCCAGCAGGCGGCGCCGGCCGCAGCGGCCGCGCCGGCCGGCGGCGGCGAGCTGAACCTGCTGCCGTGGCCGAAGGTCGACTTCTCGAAGTTCGGCCCGTTCGAGTCGAAGCCGCTGTCGCGCATCAAGAAGATCTCGGGCGCGAACCTGCATCGCAACTGGGTGATGATCCCGCACGTCACGAACAACGACGAAGCCGACATCACCGATCTCGAAGCGCTGCGCGTGCAGTTGAACAAGGAGCACGAGAAGGCGGGCGTGAAGTTCACGATGCTCGCATTCGTGATCAAGGCGGTCGTCGCCGCGCTGAAGAAGTTCCCGACCTTCAACGCGAGCCTCGACGGCGACAACCTGGTGTTCAAGCAGTACTACCACATCGGTTTCGCGGCCGACACGCCGAACGGTCTCGTCGTGCCGGTGATCCGCGATGCGGACAAGAAGGGCCTCGTCGAAATCGCGAAGGAAATGGCAGAGCTGTCGAAGGCCGCGCGCGAAGGCAAGCTGAAGCCGGACCAGATGCAGGGCGGCTGCTTCTCGATCTCGTCGCTCGGCGGGATCGGCGGCACGCATTTCACGCCGATCATCAACGCGCCGGAAGTCGCGATCCTCGGCTTGTCGCGCGGCCAGATGAAGCCGGTGTGGGACGGCAAGCAGTTCGTGCCGCGTCTGACGCTGCCGCTGTCGCTGTCGTATGACCATCGTGTGATCGATGGCGCGGAGGCCGCGCGGTTCAATGCGTATCTTGGCGCGTTGCTCGCGGATTTCCGTCGCATCATTCTTTGATGAGCGGGGAGAGTGCTCGCGGGGGCGTGGGTTTTGTTCTGTCGGTTATCCGCGCTCTGCCTTTGAACCTGTATTGCCAACGGTCTGCTAGCGTCGCCCCTGCGCGGGGCGGCGGTCACTTTTCTTTGTCTTCCAAAGAAAAGTAACCAAAAGAAAGGCGCGTCCTTGGGCGGACGGCAAAGGTGGTGCTGCCCAGGTTCGCGTTCTTTGGTCAGGCCGTAAGCGCGGTTCTCTGCGGGGTTCTCCCTCTCTGTCTGCAGCTAATCAAGAAGGGGACAGTAATGAGTCTCATCGAAGTCAAGGTTCCGGATATCGGCGATTTCAGCGGCGTCGATGTCATCGAAGTCAACGTGAAGCCGGGCGACGTGATCGAAAAAGAGCAGACGCTCATCACGCTCGAATCGGACAAGGCCTCCATGGAAGTGCCGAGCGACGTCGCCGGCACCGTCAAGGAAATCAAGATCAAGGCCGGCGACAAGGTCTCGCAAGGCACGGTCATCGCGCTCGTCGAAGCAGCGGAAGGCGCAGCCGCACCGGCGAAAGCGCCGGAGCCGGCCAAGCCCGCCGCAGCCGCGCCGGCGGCCGCCCCCGCAGCCGCACCGGCGCCCGCGCCGCAAGCGGGCAGCTATGCGGGCGCAGCCGACATCGAGTGCGACATGCTCGTGCTCGGCGCCGGCCCCGGCGGCTACTCGGCCGCATTCCGCGCGGCCGACCTCGGCATGAAGACGGTGCTCGTCGAACGCTACCCGACGCTCGGCGGCGTGTGCCTGAACGTCGGCTGCATCCCGTCGAAAGCGCTGCTGCATACGGCGCTCGTCGTCGAGGAAGCCGAGGCGCTCGCCGCGCACGGCATCTCGTTCGGCAAGCCGCAGGTCGACCTCGACAAGCTGCGCGACTTCAAGGGCGGCGTCGTCAAGAAGCTGACGACGGGCCTCGCCGGCATGGCGAAGGCACGCAAGGTCGAAGTCGTGACCGGCGTCGGCACGTTCGTCGATCCGCATCACATGGAAGTGCAGGGCGAAAACGGCAAGAAGGTCGTCAAGTTCAAGCAGGCGATCATCGCCGCGGGCTCGCAGGCCGTGAAGCTGCCGTTCATGCCGGAAGATCCGCGCGTCGTCGATTCGACCGGCGCGCTCGAGCTGCGTCAGCTGCCGAAGCGCATGCTCGTGATCGGCGGCGGCATCATCGGCCTCGAAATGGCGACGGTCTATTCGACGCTCGGCGCCGAAATCGACGTCGTCGAAATGATGGACGGCTTGATGATGGGTGCAGACCGCGATCTCGTGAAGGTCTGGGAAAAGTACAACGCGAAGCGCTTCGGCAACGTGATGCTGAAGACCAAGACGGTCGGCGCGGAAGCGAAGGACGACGGCATCTACGTGAAGTTCGAAGGCGAGAAGGCGCCGGCGGAACCGCAGCGCTACGACCTCGTGCTCGTCGCGGTCGGCCGCAGCCCGAACGGCAAGAAGATCGGTGCCGACAAGGCCGGCGTCGCCGTCACGGACCGCGGCTTCATCGAAGTCGACAAGCAGATGCGCACGAACGTCCCGCACATCTTCGCGATCGGCGACATCGTCGGCCAGCCGATGCTCGCGCACAAGGCCGTCCATGAAGGCCACGTCGCCGCCGAAGCCGCACACGGCGAAAAGGCGTACTTCGACGCGCTGCAGATTCCGTCGGTCGCCTATACCGATCCGGAAGTCGCGTGGGCCGGCAAGACGGAAGACCAGTGCAAGGCCGAAGGCATCAAGTACGGCAAGGCCGTGTTCCCGTGGGCCGCATCGGGCCGCGCGATCGCGAACGGCCGCGACGAAGGCTTCACGAAGCTGATCTTCGACGAGGAAACCCATCGCGTGATCGGCGGCGGTATCGTCGGCCTGAACGCGGGCGATCTGATCAGCGAAGTGTGCCTCGCGGTCGAAATGGGCGCGGACGCCGAAGACATCGGCAAGACGATTCACCCGCACCCGACGCTCGGCGAATCGGTCGGCATGGCTGCCGAACTGTACGAAGGCGTCTGCACGGACCTGCCACCGCAGCGCAAGAAGTAACGCGCACGACCGGCCCCACGCCGGTCGATACGAACGCCGCCTGTCCGGATTCTCCGGCAGGCGGCGTTTTTCGTTGCGGCGGCCGCGGCCGCGCCGGTCCGGCGCCTGCGCGAGCGGCGGAAATGAAAAAGCCGCGCAGTGCGCGGCTCTTTCCGGAGCAGGGGACGCTTACGCGGCCGGCTTGCTCGTACGGCGCGACGCAGCGGCAGTCGCAGCCTTCGACGCGACCGCAGCGGCTGCGTTGAAGTTCGTCTCGGCGATCTCGACGGCCTGCTTCGCGGCCTTCTGGACCGTTTCGTACGTCGTGTTCGCGGCGTTCAGCGCCGACTTCAGCGCGGCGACAGCCGTTTCCGAACCGGCCGGTGCGTTCTTCGCGACGTTGTCGACGAGCGCCTGCACCTTCTTGTTCTGCTCTTCGAATTGCGCTTCGGCAACCTTCGCGAACTCGGCTTGCGTGGCCGACGCGATCTCGTACAGATGACGGCCGTACGACAGCACCTTTTCCGCGACCGGCTGCGTCAGGCTCGCCTGCAGCGCGATCAGTTCCTGCGCATCCTTCACCGACAGCAGACGCTGTGCGTTTTCCTGGCCTTCGGCCAGCGTCGACTTCACGACCTGAAGGTTGAGTTCGATCAGCTTTTCGACGCCTTCGAACGCCTTGGTGGTCAGACCGAACAGGCTCTCGAGGTTGGCTTTTTGGGCGGCGGCGATTTGCTCGGGGGTCAGCAAGGACATGTCAAGCTCCTGGAAAGCGATCGCGTCGATCGCGGGGTAAAGGGCACTGCGCTGGGGAATCTTGCGGCGACGTGCTTTGTGCAACGCAGCAATGGAGCCTATTTTAGGGCAGAGAAAAACCTTGTCAAGCATTTTTTGTGCATTGCACAATCACGACAAATTATCGACAAAACAACGGCTTACCGCCGCGTTCCGGAATCGGTTTCAGCGGCTGTCCACGCTGGTGCACGGCGCGTGCTCCGGCGCGCGGCGCACCATGATCGCGCGCAGGTAAACCGCGCACGCGCATGGAACGTTATGCTTATGTCCGTGTCGAAAAGCGCGCCGTTTCGACACGCGCGCCCGTGGCGACGTGCCTTCGCCCGTGCCGAGCCCGCGCGGCGGCACGCCGGGCGCGGACTACGTAGTAACCCCGCTTTAAAACGCCTCCGAAGTGACGTTATCTCAATTAACCATGTGGTAATCGGGAGACGGCCGCTGTCGCGCCGTATCGATGATTTTTTTCGATGGAAGCGGGCAGGTCGATCGACCGAATGTTGGCGGACGCTTACAATTCGGTTTAACGACGCTCGGTAAGTGCCTAATATTGCTCTTTTTTTCAGCTTTAACTACACTGGCGGAACCCTCCCGCCCGCTTTGTCCAGACCCCAATGAAAGCCGAATCGTTTTCACCGCGCAGATTGTTGCAGAGCATGACGCTCGGCACGGCTGTGTCGGTCGCCGTCGCGCTGCTCGCGACCGCCGCGTCCGTCACGCCCGCTGACGCCTTTGCCGCCACTGCGAAGACTCACCACGCCGCCAAGAAAACCGCTTCGCCCGCGAAGCAGAAGGCGGCATCCGGCAAATCCGCGAAGGTCGCCGCGGCCGAGGCGCCGCGCGCGAAGGCGTCGCGCAAGCGCGTGACGCTCGCGGCGAACGTGCGCGGCGGCCACCATGGCGCGGTGCGCCGCGTCGCGTTCCAGCCGCGTCAGCCGACGGTCGGCCAGGCCTTCGGCCTGCACGACACGCCGGACGCGCTCGCGCTGCGTTCGAGCGTCGCGTATGTCGTCGACCAGAACACCGGCGAGCCGCTGTTCGACAAGAACTCGCACGCCGTCGTGCCGATCGCGTCGATCTCGAAGCTCATGACCGCGATGGTCGTGCTCGATTCGAAAGCGCCGATGACCGAGCAGATCGAAGTCACCGACGAAGACCGCGATTACGAGAAGGGCACGGGCTCGCGCCTGTCGGTCGGCTCGGTGCTGTCGCGGGAAGACATGCTGCACATCGCGCTGATGGCCTCGGAAAACCGCGCGGCGGCCGCACTGTCGCGCTATTACCCGGGCGGCCGTCCGGCCTTCATCGCGGCGATGAACGCGAAGGCGAAGGCGCTCGGGATGACGGATACGCACTTCGAGAATTCGACGGGGCTGTCGAGCTCGAACGTGTCGAGCGCGCGCGATCTCGTGAAGATGGTCAACGCCGCGTATCAGTATCCGCTGATCCGCAAGTTCTCGACCGACCGCACCTACGAGGTCTATACGGGCAAGCGCAATCTCGTCTACAACAGCACGAACGCGCTGATCCGCGGCAACGGCTCGTGGGACATCGGTCTGCAGAAGACGGGCTTCATCAACGAGGCCGGCGAATGCCTGGTGATGCAGGCGACGATTCACGGCCGCCCGGTCGTGATGGTGCTGCTCGATTCGTTCGGCAAGTATTCGCGTTTCGCCGACGCGTCGCGCCTGCGCAACTGGCTCGACGCCGGCGGCGGCGAGCGCCTGACCGCGGCCAACACGCCGGCCGGCGGCACCTGAACCCGATCGCGCGACGCGGCGCTGCCGTTGCAGTCGCCGCGCCCGAAGTCGAAAAAAAGCCCCGCGGCAGCGGGGCTTTTTGCATTGCGGCGCCGGCGGCGCGTCATGCCTGCCGTTGCAGGCCTTCCGCTTCCTTCACGACTTCCGGCCGATAGCCGAGCGCTTCGGAGATCGTCAGCGCGGTGCGGCTGAGCTGGCTGATCCACGCATCCTGCAGGCGATCGGCCGGCGCCGACAGCGACAGCCCCGCGACGAGCTTGCCCGAATCGTCGTAGATGCCGGCCGCGATGCAGCGCACGCCGAGCTCGAGCTCCTCGTTGTCGCGCGCGCACGATTGCTGGCGCACGAGCGTCAGCTCGCGCTCGAGCTTGGTCAGATCGGTGATGCTGTTCTGCGTGTGGCCGGACAGCCCCGTGCGCGTCGCGTACGCACGGACGCGCGAGGTTTCGTCGGCCGCGAGGAACAGCTTGCCGACGGAGGTCAGATGCAGCGGCGCGCGGCCGCCGATCGCGCGGACGACCTGCATGCCCGAGCGCTCCGAATACGCACGCTCGATATAGACGATCTCGTCGCCTTGCCGGACCGACAGGTTGACCGTCTGGCCGGTGAGGCGGTGCAGCTCGCGCATCGGCATCAGGGCCGCATCGCGCACCGACAGGCGCGCCTTCACGAGGTTGCCGAGTTCGAGCAGCCGCATGCCGAGCCGGTACGTGCCGGGATCGGAGCGGTCGACGAGGCGGCAGGTCACCATGTCGTTCAGGATGCGATGCGCGGTGGACGGATGCAGTTCCGTGCGCTGCGCGAGTTCCTTCAGGCTGACGGGATCGCTGTGAGCGGCGAGCGCGTCCAGCAGCCTCATCATGCGTTCGATCACCTGGATCGACGTTTTGGAATCCGGGGTGGGTTGGTTCATGTCGGCGGGGGAATCAGTTGACGCGGCAAGCGGTGTTGAACCGATTGTATCTCGTATGGTGAAAAAAGCGAACGCTGTTCGAGGAAGTCCTCGCTTGCGGCAGGGGCACGCGCCGGCGTTGGTCTTGTCGGCCAAACGGCGGATAATGAGGGCCGTTTTCCCGGAGGAGCGCGTATGCGAGTCGGTTTGTTCGTGACCTGTCTGGTCGATCTGATGCGTCCCGAAATCGGTTTCTCGGCGCTCAAGCTGATTCGCGACGCGGGCTACGAGGTATTCGTGCCGCCCGCGCAGACGTGCTGCGGCCAGCCTGCCTACAACTCGGGCGAGCGCGCGCTCGCGCGCGACCTCGCCGAAAAGATGCTGCGCGAGTTCGAGCAGTTCGACTATGTCGTCGCGCCGTCCGGGTCGTGCGGCGGGATGATCCGCGCGCACTACGGCGACCTGTTCCGCGACGATCCCGAGCTGATGGCCCGCTATGCGCGGCTGCAGCCGAAGGTCTACGAACTGACCGATTTCCTCGTCAACGTCGCGAAGGTCACGCTGGCGCCCGGCGAATTCGCGGGGCCCGTCACCTATCACGACTCGTGTTCCGGGTTGCGCGAACTCGGCGTGAAGGCGCAGCCGCGTGCGTTGCTCGCGCAGCGCGGCGTCGCGGTCACCGAGATGAAGGACTGCGAGCACTGCTGCGGCTTCGGCGGCACGTTCGCGGTGAAGTACGGCGACATTTCGGCGGCGATCGCGGACGAGAAGTGCGCGAACGTGCGCGCGTCGGGCGCCGGCACGGTCGTGCTCGGCGATCTCGGCTGCATGCTGAACATCGAAGGGCGGTTGCGCCGTACCGGCGACCGCGATACGCGCGTGCTGCACGTCGCGCAGGTGCTGGCGGGCGACGTCTGACGCCCGGTTCCGCTCACTTTCTCCCCCGATACCGCGATGCAAGTCCAATCGATGCACTTCAAGGCGCGCGCCGGCCAGAAGCTGGCGGATCAGCGTCTGCAGCAGAACCTGAAGAAACTGTCGACGAAGTTCGTGTCCGCGCGCGCGGACGCGATGACGGCGATCGACTTTCCGGCGACGCGCGCGGCGCTGAAGGCGCGCCGCAACCGCGCGCTCGACAATCTAGACGTGTGGCTCGAGGCCTTCGAGCGCGAGGCGACGCGTCGCGGCACGACCGTGCTGTTCGCGGAAACGACGGCCGACGCGGCGCGGCTCGTCGCCGACATCGCGCGCCGTCACGACGTGAAGAAGGTCATCAAGACGAAGTCGATGGTGTCCGAGGAAATGCACGTGAACGCGGTGCTCGCCGAGATGGGCGTGCAGTCGATCGAGACGGATCTCGGCGAATACATCCTGCAGATCAACGACAACGAGCCGCCGAGCCACATCATTGCGCCGGTCGTCCACAAGGACAAGGACGAGATCGCCGATCTGTTCGCGCGCACGCACCGGCGCGAGCGGCTGACCGAGATCCCGGACATGACGCGCGAGGCGCGCGAGATGCTGCGCCCGCACTTCCTGTCGGCCGACATGGGCGTGACGGGCGGCAACTTCGTGATCGCGGAGACCGGCTCGGTCGCGCTCGTCACGAACGAGGGCAACGAGGGAATGTGCACGGTGATGCCGCGCGTGCACGTCGCGGTGACGGGCATCGAGAAGGTGCTGCCGACGCTCGAGGATCTCGCGACCGCGATGCGCTTGCTGCCGCGCTCGGCGACCGGGCAGAAGACGTCGAACTATTTCTCGCTGCTGACGGGCCCGCGCGGGCCCGGCGACGAGGACGGCCCCGAGCACAACTACGTCGTGCTGGTGGACGGCGGACGCACGGGCCTCATCGGCGGCGAATTCCAGGAGATGCTGCGCTGCATCCGCTGCGGCGCGTGCATGAACCATTGTCCCGTGTATCAGAAGGTCGGCGGCCACACGTACGGGTGGGTGTATCCCGGCCCGATGGGATCGGTGCTGACGCCGAGCTACGTGGGGCTCGACCGCGCGCTCGACCTGCCGCAGGCGGCGACGCTCTGCGGCGAATGCGACAGCGTGTGCCCGGTCGGGATTCCGCTGTCGCACCTGCTGCGCACGTTGCGCGAAAAGCAGGTGGAGCGTCACCTGCGGCCGTGGCGCGAACGCGCGGCGCTTGCCGCCTGGGGCTTCCTCGCGCGCCGTCCGATGCTGTACGCGCTGACGACGAAGCTCGCGGTGCGGATTCTCGAGCGGCTCGGCGGCGACGGCGGGATGCTGCGACGGCTGCCGATGATGGGCGGCTGGATGGACACGCGCGACATGCCGACGCCGACGGGGCGCACGTTCCGCGAACTGTACGCGGCGTCGCAAAGCCATCTCGGCTGATACTGTTCATCGCGACGCAACACTGCATTCACTATTTGCGTATTTATCCTGATAGATGCGGTCTATAGAATACGTCCTGTAGTCCCCGGAATCGGGTTTCCGGGGCATCAGGTCAATGAGGTCCGCATCATGAGAAAGACAATAGCGACGTACTGGCCGCTTGCAATCGTCGTACCGCTTGCAGCGGCCGCTTATCTGCACGCGACGGACAACGCGCCGTCGCGCGGTCCGGTCGCGGTTCATCAGGCTTCCGCCGAACTGGCGCGCGCCGTGTCGTTCGGTCTCGTCGGCGACGGGTCGCAGTCGCTGCCGGCCGCCTCCGGCGATGTCGTGCTCGCCGCCCCGAAGACGCTGTAGTACAGGTCGCCGTCGCTTGGCGCGACGGCGCGAGATCGGGCGCCTTTGTATAATGGCGCGTTCTTCCTCCACGCGGTCCGCCGCGGCTTTCCGATAGTGCGATGACGCGCGTTGCGATCTGTTTCGTCTGTCTCGGCAACATCTGCCGTTCGCCCACCGCAGAGGGCGTCATGCGGCATCAGGTCGACGCGGCCGGGCTGGCCGACCATATCGAGATCGATTCGGCCGGCACCGGCGACTGGCACGTCGGCGAGCCGCCCGACACGCGCGCGCAAGCCGCGGCGCGCACGCGCGGCTACGATCTGTCGACGCTGCGTGCACGGCAGGTGAGCGCCGACGATTTCGAGCGCTTCGACCTGCTGCTCGCGATGGACGAAGCCAATCTCACGGAATTGCGGCGGCGCTGCCCACCCGCGCATCGCGACAAGGTGCGCTTGCTGATGGAATTCGCGCCCGGCGCGAGCGAAACCGAGGTGGCCGATCCGTACTTCGGCGGCGCGCAGGGCTTCGAACAGGTGCTCGACCAGGTCGAGCGCGCGTGCGAGGGCCTGCTCGACACGCTGCGCGCGCGCCTCGCCCGCTGAACGCGGCGCGGTATTCAGCGATCTGCGAATACCCTGCCGAAGACATGGATACTTGACTAAAATCGTCAAATATTTATACTTGACCAAAATCGTCAAGATTGCAGTCCCCTAGACACCATGAGACTCACCACCAAAGGCCGTTTCGCCGTCACGGCGATGATCGACTTGGCACTGCGCCAGGAGCAGGGCCCGGTGACGCTTGCAGGCATCAGTCAGCGCCAGCGGATTTCGCTCTCGTATCTCGAACAGCTGTTCGGCAAGCTGCGCAGGCATGAAATCGTCGAATCCGTGCGCGGCCCGGGCGGCGGCTACAACCTCGCGCGCCGCGCGCAGGACGTGACCGTTGCCGACATCATCATCGCGGTCGACGAACCGCTCGACGCGACGCAATGCGGCGGCAAGGGCACGTGCGACGGCTCGAAGCAGCCGGACGGCCACTGCATGACGCACGAGCTGTGGTCGACGCTGAACCAGAAAATGGTCGAATACCTCGATTCCGTGTCGCTGCAGGATCTCGTCGATCAGCAGCGCGCACGCGAAGGCGCGCCCGCAGTGCTGCGCGACCGGCGCGCGCCGGAGCCCGTCGCCGCGCCGGCCGAGCCGGTGCGCACGATGCCGCTCGGTCCCAATTCGGTGTTCAACATCGCGAGTTCGTGAGCGCGAACCGCGCCACACCCTATAACGCAAATCGTCCCTGCACAGAATCCCGGAGCGACAGATGACTCAACAGACCCTCCACCTGCCCATCTACATGGATTACAGCGCCACGACGCCCGTCGATCCGCGCGTGGTCGACAAGATGGTGCCGTACCTGCGCGAACAGTTCGGCAACCCGGCGTCGCGCAGCCACGCGTACGGCTGGGATGCCGAGCGCGCGGTCGAGGAGGCGCGCGAGCAGGTGGCCGCGCTCGTGAACGCGGATCCGCGCGAGATTATCTGGACGTCCGGCGCCACGGAATCCGACAACCTCGCGATCAAGGGCGCCGCGAACTTCTACAAGGGCAAGGGCAAGCACATCATCACGGTGAAGACCGAGCACAAGGCCGTGCTCGACACGTGCCGCGAGCTCGAGCGTGACGGCTTCGAAGTCACGTATCTCGACGTGAAGGAAAACGGGCTGCTCGACCTCGACGTGTTCAAGGCCGCGCTGCGCCCCGACACGATCCTCGTGTCCGTGATGCACGTGAACAACGAGATCGGCGTGATCCAGGACATCGAGACGATCGGCGAGATCTGCCGCGAGAAGGGCATCGTGTTCCACGTCGATGCCGCCCAGGCGACCGGCAAGGTCGAGATCGACCTCGCCAAGCTGAAGGTCGATCTGATGTCGTTCTCCGCGCACAAGACGTACGGCCCGAAGGGCATCGGCGCGCTGTACGTGCGTCGCAAGCCGCGCGTGCGCATCGAAGCGCAAATGCACGGCGGCGGCCACGAGCGCGGCATGCGTTCGGGCACGCTGCCGACGCACCAGATCGTCGGCATGGGCGAAGCGTTCCGCATCGCGCGCGAAGAAATGGCGACCGAGAACGAGCGCATCCGCATGCTGCGCGACAAGCTGCTGCGCGGCCTGTCGCAGATCGAGGAAACGTACGTGAACGGCGACATGGAGCACCGTATCCCGCACAACCTCAACATCAGTTTCAACTTCGTCGAAGGCGAGTCGCTGATCATGGCGATCAAGGACGTCGCGGTGTCGTCGGGTTCCGCGTGCACGTCGGCGTCGCTGGAGCCGTCGTACGTGCTGCGTGCGCTCGGCCGCAACGACGAACTCGCGCACAGCTCGATCCGCTTCACGGTCGGCCGCTTCACGACGGAGCAGGAAGTCGACTACGTGATCGAACTGCTGAACAGCAAGATCGCGAAGCTGCGCGAGCTGTCGCCGCTCTGGGAAATGCACCAGGAAGGCATCGATCTGTCGACGATCGAATGGGCCGCACACTGAGCACCGCATATCGAACATACCCGCGGGCGGATTCGCGCACGCAGACGTAACGAGTCAAGGAGTCTGAGTCATGTCTTACAGCAACAAGGTTCTGGATCACTACGAAAACCCGCGCAACGTCGGTTCGTTCGCGAAGGACGACGACGCGGTCGGCACGGGCATGGTCGGCGCGCCGGCCTGCGGCGACGTGATGAAGCTGCAGATTCGCGTCGGCGCGGACGGCGTGATCGAAGACGCGAAGTTCAAGACCTACGGCTGCGGTTCCGCGATCGCATCGAGCTCGCTCGTCACCGAATGGGTGAAGGGCAAGACGCTCGACGAAGCGCTCGCGATCAAGAACACGCAGATCGCCGAAGAACTCGCGCTGCCGCCGGTGAAGATCCACTGCTCGATCCTCGCGGAAGACGCGATCAAGGCAGCCGTGGCCGACTACAAGAAGCGCCACGACACGAAGCAGGACGATCAGGCAGCGGCCTGACGCATCGAGCGGCTTGTGAAGGGAATCGCGGCGTGCCGACGGCGCGCCGCGGCAAGGACATCATGGCAATTACACTGACCGAAAAAGCAGCACAGCACGTCCAGAAATACCTGGTCCGTCGCGGCAAGGGCCTGGGCCTGCGGCTCGGCGTTCGCACGACCGGGTGCTCGGGGCTCGCGTACAAGCTCGAGTATGTCGACGAGCTTGCCCCCGAGGATCAGGTGTTCGAGAGCCATGGCGTGAAGGTCGTCGTCGACCCGAAAAGCCTCGCGTATATCGACGGCACCGAGCTCGACTTCGCGCGCGAAGGCCTGAACGAAGGGTTCAAGTTCAACAACCCGAACGTGAAGGACGAGTGCGGCTGCGGCGAATCCTTCCGCGTCTGACGCGGATCTCCGCGCGACGCGGGCAAGAGGCGGCACGGGCCGCCTTTTTATTGGGCGGCGTTCGCCGCACGACGAACCGGAATTGAACGCGACGATGGTCTCGCTGAAAGACAGCCATTTCGATCTGTTTCATCTGCCGGCGCAGTTCGCGCTCGACGAAGCGGCGCTCGACGCCGCCTATCGGGCCGTGCAGACGCAGGTGCATCCGGACCGCTTCGCCGCGGCCGGCGACGCGCAGAAGCGCATCGCGATGCAGTGGGCGACGCGCGCGAACGAGGCGTACCGGACGCTGCGCGATCCGTTGAAGCGCGCGACCTATCTGCTGTCGCTGCGCGGCGTCGACATCGGCGCGGAGAACAACACCGCGATGGAGCCCGCGTTCCTGATGCAGCAGATGGAATGGCGCGAAAGCATCGAGGACGCCGCGGCAGCCCGCAACGTCGATGCGCTCGACGCGCTGCTTGCGGAACTGCGCGACGAGAAGCGCGCGCGCCTCGAGCGGCTCGGCACGCTGCTCGACAGCGGCGCCGATCAGGCGGCCGCCGAGGCCGTGCGCCAGCTGATGTTCATCGAGCGCGTCGCGTCTGAAGTGGGCGCGCAGATCGAGCGCCTCGAAACTTAACCGCGTGCCTCGCGGCACGCGCAGCAAACGGGCCGAGCGCCCGAACGAACCAAGATGGCTTTACTGCAAATTTCCGAACCGGGCATGGCGCCGGCGCCGCACCAGCGGCGGCTCGCCGTCGGGATCGATCTCGGCACGACGAACTCGCTCGTCGCGGCCGTGCGCAACAGCGTGCCCGAAGTGCTGCCGGACGACGCGGGCCGCGTGCTGTTGCCGTCCGTGGTCCGTTATCTCGAGAACGGCGGCCGCCGTATCGGTCACGACGCCAAGGCGCAGGCCGCCACCGATCCGCGCAACACGATTGTGTCGGTCAAGCGCTTCATGGGCCGCGGCAAGGCCGAAGTCGAAGGGGCGGCGAACGCGCCGTACGAATTCGTCGATGCGCCGGGCATGGTGCAGATCCGCACGGTCGACGGCGTGAAAAGCCCGGTCGAGGTGTCGGCCGAGATTCTCGCGACGCTGCGGCAACGTGCCGAAGACACGCTCGGCGACGAGCTCGTCGGCGCCGTGATCACGGTGCCGGCCTACTTCGACGACGCGCAGCGCCAGGCGACGAAGGATGCCGCGCGGCTCGCCGGCCTGAACGTGCTGCGTCTGCTGAACGAGCCGACCGCGGCGGCGATCGCATACGGTCTCGACAATGCGGCCGAAGGGCTCTACGCCGTCTACGACCTCGGCGGCGGCACGTTCGACCTGTCGATCCTGAAGCTCACGAAGGGCGTATTCGAAGTGCTGGCGGCGGGCGGCGATTCCGCGCTGGGCGGCGACGATTTCGATCACGCGCTGTTCGATCACGTGCTCGCGCAGGCCGGTCTCGACGCGAAGACGCTCGCGCCCGAAGACGTGCGCCTGCTGCTCGATCGCGTGCGCGTGCTGAAGGAGGCGCTGTCGTCGGCACCCGAGGCGGCGCTTGACGTCACGCTGTCGAACGGCGCGCATCTCGCGCAGACGATCTCGCACGACACGTTCGCGACGCTCGTCGAGCCGCTCGTGCAGCGCACGCTGACGCCGACGCGCAAGGCGCTGCGCGACGCGCAGGTGACGCCGGCCGACATCAAGGGCGTGGTGCTCGTCGGCGGCGCGACGCGCATGCCGGTGATCCGCGAGGCGGTCGCGAAGTATTTCGGCCAGCCGCCGCTCGTCAACCTCGATCCGGACCAGGTCGTCGCGCTCGGCGCGGCGATCCAGGCCGATCTGCTCGCCGGCAATCGCGGCAGCGGCGACGACTGGCTGCTGCTCGACGTGATTCCGCTGTCGCTCGGTGTCGAAACGATGGGCGGCCTCGTCGAGAAGATCATTCCGCGCAATTCGACGATTCCGATCGCGCGCGCGCAGGAATTCACGACGTTCAAGGACGGCCAGACCGCAATGGCGATTCACGTCGTGCAGGGCGAGCGCGAGCTCGTCGCCGACTGCCGGTCGCTTGCGCGTTTCGAGCTGCGCGGCATTCCGCCGATGACGGCCGGCGCGGCGCGCATTCGCGTCACGTATCAGGTCGATGCGGACGGGCTGCTGTCGGTGTTCGCGCGTGAACAGCATTCGGGCGTCGAGGCGTCGGTCGTCGTGAAGCCGTCGTACGGCCTCGCCGACGACGACATCGCGAAGATGCTCGAGGACAGCTTCAAGACGGCCGAAGTCGACATGCGCGCACGTGCGCTGCGCGAGGCGCAGGTCGAGGCCGAGCGAATGATCGAGGCGACGCAGGCCGCGCTCGCGGCCGACGGCGAACTGCTCGATGCCGCGGAGCGCGCGGAAATCGATGCGCGCGTCGCGGCGCTGCGCACGATCGCGCAGGGCGACGACGCGGACGCGATCGAAGCGGCGACCAAGGCGCTCGCCGACGGCACCGACGAATTCGCGGCGCGCCGGATGGACAAGAGCATCAAGCGCGCGCTGTCGGGCCGGCGGCTCGACGAGATCTGAACGAACGACGACTCGCGCGCGGGCCCGACGGTCCGCGCGATATTGAACCGTGCGGCGCGCGTCGCCGCACTCTGACTGACGGAACGGACATGCCTCAACTGGTGGTGCTGCCTCACGTCGAACTGTGCCCGGACGGCGCGGTGATCGACGCGACGCCCGGCAAGAGTATTTGCGACAACCTGCTCGACAACGGCATCGAGATCGAGCACGCGTGCGAGAAGTCGTGCGCGTGTACGACCTGCCACGTGGTGATCCGCGAAGGCTTCAACGAACTCGATCCGTCCGAGGAGGACGAGGACGATCTGCTCGACAAGGCGTGGGGGCTCGAACCGACGTCGCGCCTGTCGTGTCAGGCGATCGTGAAGGAGGATTCGGATCTCGTGGTCGAGATTCCGAAGTACTCGATCAATCACGCGAAGGAAAATCACTGACGGACGGACGGACGGGCGGGGCGACAAGGCGGCCTGTCTGCCGGGCCGGCCCGCCATCGATACGGGAGAGCAGGCCATGAAATGGACCGATTCGCGCGAAATCGCGATCGCGCTTGCAGACAAGCATCCGGATGTCGATCCGCAGCGGATCAATTTCGTCGACCTGCGCGCGTGGGTGATCGCGCTCGACGGCTTCGACGACGATCCGAACCGCTCCGGCGAGAAAATCCTCGAAGCGATCCAGGCGCACTGGATCGACGAATCGGACTTCGACGACGAAGACTGACGTCCCCTGCGCTTCGCGCAAAAAGAGACGGCTCGTGACCTGCGTCACGAGCCGTTTTTTATTGCCGCTGCGCGTAGCCGCCCGCCGTGCGGGCGAGCGCGACGATCATGCGCCGACCAGCGTGCCGTTCTCGACGCGTACGCGCTGACCCTGGCCGAACGGCGGCGGATTGCGGTACGTGAACGTGCGCGTCGCGCCGTTCTCCATCTGCACTTGCACCTGATAGTCGGTTTCCGCGCGAACCTGCTTCTCGACCTGGTTGCCGGCGAGACCGCCGCCGAGCGCGCCGATGATCGTCATCGCGGTGCGGCCGTTGCCGTGCCCGAACTGGTTGCCGAGCAGGCCGCCCGCGGCGGCGCCGCCGATCGCGCCGATGCCCGAGCTCTGGCCGGCCGTACGCGTCTGCGTGATCGCGACGACCGTGCCGCACGACTGGCAGTACGCGGCCTGCGCGGGCGCGGACGGCTGCTGTGCATACTGCGGCGGCTGCTGCGGCGGCGTATGGCGACGATGGACCGGGCGCGGCGCCGGCTTCGGCTCGGGCTGAGCGGCCGCGGCCTTGTGCTGCGCGGCCTGTTCGGCCGCCTGCTGCTGCGCCTGCGCGGCGAGCGCGGCGCTTGCGGCCGCCGCCGTATCGACGGCCGGCTGCGAGGCGATCAGCGCGGCCTGGGTCTGCCCGTTCTGCTCGCCGGTACTGTTCGCTTTCGGGAATACGCCCGTGATCGCGGCCGTTGCCGCGAGACTCGCGACGATCACGGCACCCGCGGCCGTGGCGATCAGCGGATGAAGGCGTTGCTTTTGCGGTGTGGTCTGATTCTGATTGTCCATTTTGGCTCTCCGAGGGTCGATCCGCGTACGCAGCAGCGCTGAAGCGGATCCCACGCGTCGGGATCGATCGGACGCGGCGTGCATGCCGCCGTGCCGGCCCCGTTGCAATGCGTGGTGACGCATCCGGAGTGTCGTCCACGCGCAAACGGCGTGCCGTATCAAGGTGTAACGAATTGCAGCGGTCGCGCCTGTCTGGCGGGGCGGCGAAGGAGAGGGTGGCCGGGCGCGCGCGGCGCCGGTGAAGCGAATAAAACGGGGGAGGATCGACAGCCGGCCCGTATCGGCCGGCAGGATTTACGCGCCGTTACAAAGCTGACGCGCGTGCGCCGCAGCGGCGGCGCACGCAAGCGCGCGAACTGTCAGTCTTCGCGACGCAGGTGCGGGAACAGCAGCACGTCGCGGATCGTCGGGCTGTCGGTCAGCAGCATGACCAGACGGTCGATGCCGATCCCGCAGCCGCCGGTCGGCGGCATCCCGTATTCGAGCGCGCGGATATAGTCGGCGTCGAAGTACATCGCTTCCTCGTCGCCCGCGTCCTTCTGCTCGACCTGCTTCTTGAAGCGCGCGGCCTGATCTTCCGGATCGTTCAGCTCCGAGAAGCCGTTCGCGATCTCGCGGCCGGTGATGAACAGCTCGAAGCGCTCGGTGATGCCCGGCACCGTGTCCGATGCGCGCGCGAGCGGCGACACTTCGACCGGGTAGTCGATGATGAACGTCGGTTCCCACAGCTGCGATTCGGCCGTTTCCTCGAACAGCGCGAGCTGCAGCGCGCCGATGCCGGCGTTCAGGAACGCGGGCTGTGTGACGTCGACGCCGAGGCGCTTCAGTTCGCTGCGCAGATACGGATCGTCGGACAACTGACCGTCGGTGTACTGCGGCGCGTACTTCTGGATCGCCTGCGTGATCGTGAGCCGATGGAACGGCTTCGCGAGATCGAGCTCGCGGCCCTGGTACTGGATCGTCGCGGTGCCGAGCGCATCGATCGCGGCCTGGCGGATCAGCTGCTCGGTGAAGTCCATCAGCCAGCGATAGTCGGTGTACGCGGCGTAGAACTCCATCATCGTGAATTCCGGGTTGTGGCGCGGCGACACGCCTTCGTTCCGGAAATTGCGGTTGATCTCGAACACGCGCTCGAAGCCGCCGACGATCAGCCGCTTCAGGTACAGCTCCGGCGCGATGCGCAGGAACATCTGCATGTCGAGCGCATTGTGATGCGTGACGAACGGCTTCGCCGCGGCGCCGCCCGGAATCGGGTGCAGCATCGGCGTCTCGACTTCCATGAACTCGGCATCGCTCATGAACTTGCGGATCGACGCGATCGTCTTCGTGCGCGCACGGAACGTGTCGCGCGTCTCCGGCGTGACGATCAGGTCGACGTAGCGCTGCCGATAGCGCATTTCCTGGTCGGACAGGCCGTGGAACTTGTCGGGCAGCGGACGCAGCGCCTTCGACAGCAGCCGCAGCTCCGTGCACTTGACCGACAGCTCGCCCTTGTTGGTGCGGAACAGCACGCCGCGCGCGGCGACGATGTCGCCGAGGTCCCACTTCTTGAATGCGTCGTAGGTTTCGGCGCCGACGTCGTTCGGCGTCACGAAGAACTGGATCTGGCCCGAACCGTCCTGCACGGTCGCAAAGCTCGCCTTGCCCATCACGCGCTTGAGCATCATCCGGCCGGCGATCGCGACCTCGAACGGATTCGCTTCGAGCGCTTCCTTGTCCGACTCGGCGAATTTCGCCTGCAGCTCGGCTGCGCGGTGCGTCGGGCGGAAGTCGTTCGGATAGGCGACGCCTTGCTCGCGCAAGGCGCGGAGCTTGTCGCGGCGTTCGGCGATGATCTGGTTTTCGTCCGCCGCGACGGCGGGCTGCGTTTGGGTCGGTTCGGTCATGATGGTCGGAATTCGGAATGGTGCGGCAACGCAAGCGGGAAGGGCGGCGCGGCCGGGCCGCGCCGCGGCGCTTACACGCCCTGTTTGAGGCTCGCGCTGATGAAGTCGTCGAGATCGCCGTCGAGCACCGCCTTCGTGTTGCTCATTTCGACGTTCGTACGCAGATCCTTCACGCGGCTCTGGTCGAGCACGTACGAGCGGATCTGGTGACCCCAGCCCACGTCGGTCTTGCTCGATTCGAGCTTGTCCTGCTCGGCCTGGCGCTTGCGCAGCTCGGCTTCGTACAGGCGCGACTTCAGCATCGCCATCGCTTCCGCGCGGTTGCGGTGCTGCGAGCGGTCGTTCTGGCACTGCACGACGATGCCGGTCGGCATGTGCGTGATCCGCACCGCCGAGTCCGTCTTGTTGATGTGCTGGCCGCCCGCGCCCGATGCGCGGTACGTGTCGATCCGCAGGTCGGCCGGGTTGATCTCGACTTCGATCGAGTCGTCGATTTCCGGATAGACGAACACCGACGAGAACGACGTGTGACGGCCGCCCGACGAATCGAACGGCGACTTGCGCACGAGCCGGTGGATGCCGGTTTCGGTGCGCAGATAGCCGTATGCGTATTCGCCCGACACCTTGATCGTCGCGTTCTTGATGCCGGCGACGTCGCCGTCGGATTCTTCGAGCACTTCGGCCTTGAAGCCCTTGCGCTCGCAGTAGCGCAGGTACTGGCGCAGCAGCATCGACGCCCAGTCGCAGGCTTCGGTGCCGCCTGCGCCGGCCTGGATATCGATGAAGCAGTTGTTCGGGTCGGCCGGGTTCGAGAACATCCGGCGGAATTCGATGTCGGCGACGCGCGCTTCCAGCTTCGCGGCGTCTTCTTCGGAGGCGATGAGCGTGTCCTCGTCGCCTTCCTCGCGTGCAAGCTCGAACAGGTCGAGCGCGTCGCGCAGGTCGTTATCGAGTTCGGTGAGCGTCGTGACGACGCCTTCGAGCAGCTTCTTTTCGCGGCCGAGCGCCTGGGCGTTCTTCGAATCGTTCCAGACGTTCGGGTCTTCGAGTTCCTTGTTGACTTCGGTCAGACGCGCTGCTTTGGCGTCGTAGTCAAAGATACCCCCGAAGCTCGCCCGCGCGCGTGCGCAGGTCGAGCAGGGAGCTTTCGATCGCGTTGAGACGTTCCGCTTCCATGATCGTTTCGCTTTTCGTGCTTCGTAAAAAAGCGGAATTATAGCCGATCGGCAGAGGCTCCCGGTGGCGCCGATCGAATCCAGGCGGCCGCGGCGGCCCCGTCCGGCGCGGCATCGCGCCAGGCGGCGGCGCCCGTCACGCGCTCGCGTGCTCGACGATCAGTTGCACGCGCGTGACGCCGTTCCACGTGTCGGCGACGAGCCGATACGCGAGCAGCGCGCTCGCCGGCAGCGGCTCGGTGCGGTTGAACCAGATCGCGTTGAAGCGCTGGCGCCCGCGCGCGAGCTGCAGCTTCAGGTGCTTGTCCTTCACGAGGCTTTGCGACACGACGTCGAACTCGCCCGAGAAAAGCGGGGCCGGAAAGCCCTGGCCCCAGACCGCCTCGTCGAGCAGGCCGACGAACTGCGGCGTGAAGTACGCGTCCTCGAGTTCGCCGTCGGTTTCGATCACGCGCGCGAGTGCGTCGTCGGACAGCCATTCGCGCGCGACGGCCTCGAACGCGGCCGCGAAGCGCGGCACGTTGTCGGTGTCGAGCGTGACGCCGGCCGCCATCGCGTGGCCGCCGAACGCGACGAGCAGGTCCGGCTCGCGCTTCGAGACGAGGTCGAGCGCATCGCGCAGATGGAAGCCCGGAATCGATCGTCCGGAGCCCTTCACGCGCGTGCCGTGCTCGTCCGCGTGCGCGAACGTGAACGACGGGCGGTGGAACTTCTCCTTGAGCCGGCCGGCGACGATGCCGATCACGCCCTGGTGCCATTCGGGATTGAACAGCGTGATCGAGCACGCATCGGCCGGATCGACATCGGCGAGATCGGCGAGCGCCTGCTGCTGCATGCCGGCCTCGATCTCGCGCCGTTCGCGGTTCATCGTGTCGAGCTGCTGCGCGAGCGCCCACGCGCGGCCGATGTCGTCGGTGATCAGGCATTCGATGCCGAGCGACATGTCGGACAGCCGGCCGGCCGCGTTCAGCCGCGGGCCGAGGCCGAAGCCGAGATCGAAGCCCGACGCGGTGCGTGCGTCGCGGCCCGCCGCGCGGAACAGCGCGGCGATGCCCGGCTGCATGCGGCCGTTGCGGATGCGCTGCAGCCCCTGCGCGACGAGCACGCGGTTGTTGCCGTCGAGCCGCACGACGTCGGCGACGGTGCCGAGCGCGACGAGGTCGAGCAGCCCGTCGAGGCGCGGCTCGGCGGCCTTGCTCGCGAATGCGCCGCGGCGGCGCAGCTCGGCGCGCAGCGCGAGCAACACGTAGAACATCACGCCGACGCCCGCGATGTGCTTGCTCGGAAACGCGCAGCCGGGCTGGTTCGGGTTCACGATCGCGCGCGCGGGCGGCAGTGCGTCGCCGGGCAGGTGGTGGTCGGTCACGAGCACGTCGATGCCGCGTGCGTTCGCCGCTTCGACGCCGGCGACGCTCGCGATGCCGTTGTCGACGGTGATCAGCAGGTCGGGCTTGCGCGCGGCGGCCAGCTCGACGATTTCGGGCGTGAGTCCGTAGCCGTATTCGAAGCGGTTCGGCACCAGGTAGTCGATCTGCGCGCCGAACATGCGCAGCCCGCGCACCGCCACCGCGCAGGCGGTCGCGCCGTCGCAGTCGTAGTCGGCGACGACGAGCAGGCGCCGCTTCTCGGCGATCGCGTCGGCGAGCAGCGCGGCGGCGTCGGCGCAGCCTTTCAGTTCGGTCGGCGGGACGAGGCGCGCGAGCGCCGTCTCGATGTCGGCGGGCGATTGCACGCCGCGCGACGCGTACAGGCGCGCGAGCACCGGATGCAGGCCGTGGCGCGCGAGCGCTTCGGCGTCGGCGGGCGCGACGGGGCGGGTAACGATGCGGGTCATTCGGTATCGGTGGAGCTTATTCGAACAGGGAGGCGAGCGCGCGGCGGCGCCAGAACTTGCGCAAGGCGCCGCGCGTCGCGCGCAGCGTGGCCGAGCTCGTGTCGCCGCACAGCGTGACGTCGATGCCGGCCAGTTCGCCGCGCTGCAGGGCGGCGAGCGCCGGCGCGAACCAGTCGCGCTCGAGCGCGGCGAGCGCATCGTGCCAGCGTGCCCAGTCCTGTTCGATAAACGGGGTAGTGAGGGGCGTCAGCTCGACGAGCGTCGCGCCCTCGGCGGCCGGCAGCGCATCGAATGCGCGCGGCGGCACGCCGGTGTCGACGCCGGCCGCGCGCGCGAGGCCGAGCGCGGCCGGCGACGCGGACAGCACGCGCGCGAACGGCTTGCCGACCGGTTTCAGCGTGCCCTGTGCGTGGAACCAGATCGAATTGACGGCGGGCAGCCCGCGCGCTTCGCGCGCTTCGTTGACGGGATGCTGGAACCACGCCATCTGCACTTCGTTCTGCAGCTTCATCCACATCCGCGAGCGCTCGCCGGTGTGCGCCTCGTGCGGCAGCCAGATCTCGATGTTGCGGCCGCTCGCGCGCAGCGGCGCCGCGCCGGCCAGATGCGCGAGCTGATCGCTCGACAGATACCAGCGCGCGGGCGTCGGCGCTTCGACGCGCACGCCGAGCTCCTCGATCAGCGGCCGTGCGACGGCGAGCAGCGCGGCGGCGTCGCCGTCGTCGAGCGCGAGCGCGGCCGGGTCGACGAGGACCAGATGGTCGTGCGCGATTTCGACGTGAACGGGCTCGACGCAGGCCCACGGCTGCGTGCCGGGCTCGCCGCCGTCGGCGAGCAGCATGTAGGGCGCGAGCGGCGCCTCGTCGGCGGCGCTGCCGTGCGTCGCGCCGAACTGGCGCGCCAGCCAGCGCTCGTGCGGCAGCGTGCGCTGGAAGTCCTCGCCGGCCACGCGCTCGACGACGCTCGCGCGCGCGAGCAACTTTTCGAGCGCGGGACTGTCCAGCGTGTGCAGGGACGAGGCCGCATCGGCCGCCGACGGCAGCGCGAACGGAACGAGAAAATGGAGGCGTCGGTCGTGCATGATGCTGCGCATTGTATGGCAAACTGCGCGCGTGATCGGGCCGGCCGACGGCCCGATCGCGTCCGGCGGCCGTTTTTCGACTCGCGTCCGCGGCCGGCGGCGTTGCCGCCGCAGCGCGCCGCGCGCCGGCCGCCCTCCCGCCGTAACCAGCAGAAAGGATTCGCTTGAAACTTCCGTACGAATGGCAAATCGGCTGGCGCTACACGCGCGCCGGCAAACGCACGACCGGCAACGGCTTCATTTCCTTCATCGCGCTCGTCTCGATGCTCGGGATCGCGCTCGGCGTCGCCGCGCTGATCGTCGTGCTGTCGGTGATGAACGGCTTCCAGAAGGAAGTGCGCGACCGCATGCTGTCGGTGCTCGCGCACGTCGAGATTTTCTCGCCGACGGGTTCGATGCCCGACTGGCAGCTGACCGCGCAGGAAGCGCGCCGCAATCCGTCGGTGATCGGCGCCGCGCCGTATGTCGAAGCGCAGGCGCTGCTCACGCGCCAGGACGCCGTGAGCGGCGTGATGCTGCGCGGCATCGAGCCGTCGCTCGAACCGCAGGTGTCGGACATCGGCAAGGACATGAAGGCCGGGCAACTGAGCGCGCTGGTGCCGGGCCAGTTCGGCATCGTGCTCGGCGACGCGCTCGCGGGCAATCTCGGCGTGACCGTCGGCGACAAGATCACGCTCGTCGCGCCCGAAGGTTCGATCACGCCGGCCGGGATGATGCCGCGGCTCAAGCAGTTCACGGTCGTCGGCGTGTTCGAGTCCGGCCACTACGAATACGACAGCACGCTCGCGATGATCGACATCCGCGACGCCGAGGCGCTGTTCCGGATGTCCGCGCCGACCGGCGTACGGCTGCGGCTCAAGGACATGCAGAAGGCGCCGCAGGTCGCCCTCGAGCTGTCGCATACGCTGTCGGGCAGCCTCTACATCCGCGACTGGACGCAGCAGAACAAGACCTGGTTCTCGGCCGTGCAGATCGAGAAGCGGATGATGTTCATCATCCTCACGCTGATCATCGCGGTGGCCGCGTTCAACCTCGTGTCGTCGCTCGTGATGACGGTCACGAACAAGCAGGCCGACATCGCAATCCTGCGCACGCTCGGCGCGCAGCCCGGCTCGATCATGAAGATCTTCGTCGTGCAGGGCGTGACGATCGGCTTCGTCGGCACGGCGTCGGGCGTCGCGCTCGGCTGCCTGATCGCGTGGAGCATTCCGTGGCTGATCCCGATGATCGAGCATCTGTTCGGCGTGCAGTTCCTGCCGCCGTCCGTGTATTTCATCAGCGAGCTGCCGTCCGAGCTCGTCGCGAGCGACGTGATCAAGATCGGCCTGATCGCGTTCGCGCTGTCGGCGGTCGCGACGCTCTACCCGAGCTGGCGCGGCGCGAAGGTGAAGCCGGCGGAGGCGCTGCGCTATGAATGATCACGCCACCGCCTTCGCGGATTCACGACAACACCTCAAACAGGATTCGGCAGGTATGCAGGAATACGTGCTTCAGGCGCGCGGCATCACGAAAGCGTTCGTGCAGGGCGGCTTCAACGTGCAGGTGCTCAACAACACGGAGCTCGCGGTGCGGCGCGGCGAGAAGCTTGCGGTGGTCGGCGCCTCGGGCTCCGGCAAGAGCACGCTGCTGCACGTGCTGGGCGGCCTCGACGAGCCGAGCGCGGGCGAGGTGTCGCTGCTCGGCAAGCCGTTTACGCAACTGGCCGAACGTGAACGCAACGATCTGCGTAACCGCGCGCTCGGCTTCGTGTATCAGTTTCACCATCTGCTGCCGGAATTCAGCGCGCTCGACAACGTCGCGATGCCGCTGCGCATCCGCCGGATGACGACCGAAGACGCACGCGAGCAGGCACGCGCGATGCTCGAACGCGTCGGGCTCGGCCCGCGCGCGAAGCATCGGCCCGGCGAGCTGTCGGGCGGCGAGCGGCAGCGCGTCGCGATCGCGCGCGCGCTGGTGACGAAGCCGGCCTGCGTGCTGGCCGACGAGCCGACCGGCAACCTCGACGGCACGACGGCCGACACGGTGTTCAACCTGATGCTCGAGTTGTCCGAGACGCTCGACACGAGCTTCGTGATCGTCACGCACGATCCGGAGCTTGCCGCGCGCTGCGACCGCACGATGCGGCTGCGCGACGGCGTGCTGCACGAGGAGCCGGCGCTGCCGGTGTAAACGACGAACGCCCGCGTGCCGGGCCTGCCGCGTGCGGCTCGGCGCGGCGGCGCGGCGCACGGGATGCAGGAGTGCCGACATGTGGATCGACACGCATTGTCATCTCGATGCCGCCGAATTCGACGGCGACCGCGATGCGGTCGCGCACGCGGCCCGCACGGCCGGCGTGTCGCGCATCGTGATTCCGAGCGTCGGGCGCGACAATTTCACGACCGTGCGCGAGCTCGCGCACCGCACGCCGGGCGCCGTCTATGCGCTCGGCATTCATCCGCTGTTTACGCCGCAAGCGCGCGACGAGGATCTCGATCGGCTGCGCATGGAGATCGAGGCGAGCATCGACGATCCGCGCTTCGTCGCAATCGGCGAAATCGGCCTCGACTATTTCGTGCCGGGCCTCGACGAGGACCGGCAGCAGTTCTTCTATCAGGGGCAACTGCGGCTCGCGCGCGAATTCGACCTGCCGGTGCTGTGCCATGTCCGCAAGTCGCAGGATCGCGTGCTCGCGGGCCTGCGGCGCGCGGGCGTGCGGCGCGGCATCGCGCATGCGTTCAACGGCAGCTTCCAGCAGGCCGAAGCGTATCTCGCCCATGGCCTGCATCTCGGTTTCGGCGGCAACGTGACGTTCGAGCGCGCGCGGCAGATCCGCCGGCTCGCAACGCAGTTGCCGCTCGACGCGATCGTCGTCGAGACCGACGCGCCCGACATCGCGCCCGAATGGGCATACAAGTCGCGCAACACGCCCGACCAGATTCCGCGCATCGGCGACGTGCTCGCCGAACTGCGCGGCATCGATGCGCAGGCGCTGTCCCTATCCACTTCGGCTAACGCGCTCGCCGCGCTGCCGCGCCTCGCGCTTTCGTCCGCATAATCGTTGCCGCAGGGCGTCGCATGCGCAAGCGCGGCGCCGGTTCGGCAAGGAGGCGGGATGCGCGGGTGGTGGATGGCGTTTGCGCTCGGCGTCGTTGTGCTGCAGCGGCAGGCGGCATTGCCCGGCGCGCGCATGTGGGTGGCCGGCGCGGCGGTGCTGGCCGTCTGCGCGGCGCTGTACCTGGCACGTCGGCGCTGGCCGCGTTGCGCGAAGGGCGTGCCGGGATGGGCACTGTGTGCGGTCGCGGCGTGCGTGTCGGGGTTCGGCTACGCGGCCGCGCGCGCCGAATGGCGGCTGCGCGACGTGCTGCCGGTCGAATGGGAGCGGCGCGACATCGTCGTGACGGGCGTGATCCGCGGGCTGCCGATCGTCGACGAAACGGGTGCGCGGCTGCTGTTCGCGGTCGAGTCGAACGACGCGCGGCTCGCGCGGTTCCCGCCGCTGATCCGTCTGTCGTGGCGAAACGATCGCGCGCCGGCCGCGCCCGCGGCGGTGCCCGACTTTCGCGCCGCGCAGCGCTGGCAGTTCGTCGTACGCCTGAAGCGCCCGCACGCCGAGGCGAATCCCGGCGTGCGCGACGCCGAGGCCGCGTGGCTGGCGGCCGGCATTCGCGCGATCGGCTACGTGAGCGCGCCGTCGCGCGCGGTGCTGATCGATGCGCGTGCATCGGGCTGGCGTGCGTCCGTCGATCGGCTACGCGACATATTGCGTGCACGCATCGCCGCGGTGCTCGGTGACGACGCGCGACATCGCGGGATCGTCGCCGCGCTCGCGATCGGCGATCAGTCGGCAATCGGCGACGACGACTGGCGCGTGCTGCGCGATACCGGCACGAGTCATCTGGTCGCCATTTCATGGTGATGAACACATATCCTGACTGGTAGAATTCCGCGACCGTGGAACACCGTGATGGACTGCCCTTGCCGACCGCATACTCCTACATCCGTTTCTCTACCCCCGAACAGAAGAAGGGGGACTCGCTGCGCCGTCAGACAGAACTGTCCGAACGGTACGCCCGCGAACATGGCCTGACGCTGGACACGTCGCTGCACCTACAGGACCTTGGCGTATCGGCGTTCGATGGGTCCAACGTCACACGCGGCGCACTTGGCGGATTCCTGAAAGCGGTCGATGAAGAGCGTGTCGTCCCGGGCTCTTACCTTCTTATCGAATCGCTCGACCGGCTGTCTCGGGACCGCGTGATAGAAGCACTGAACCTTTTCCTGTCCATCCTAAACAGGGGAATCACCATTGTTACCCTGTCCGATGGAAAGGTGTACAGCCCCGGCATCGACAATCCGACCGATCTCATCGTGTCAATCACGATCATGACGCGTGCGCACGACGAATCGCTAACGAAGAGCCGACGACTTAAAGCTGCATGGATGAACAAACGCTCTCGACTGCAAGAGAAAAAGCTGACCGCACGGTGCCCGCTTTGGATGGAACTGAACGACGACAGGACCCGGTTCGAATTCATTCCCGCACGCGCGTCCGTCGTCCGAGAGATCATCTCTCTAGCGAAAAACGGAATGGGACAGACCATCATCGCCAAGACGTTGAACTCCCGCTCCGTGCCAAGTTTCTCCGGCAACCCGAAGGGCTGGCATCCGAGCTACATTCAAAAAATATTGACATCGAAGGCCCTATACGGTGAGTACCAACCGGGCATATTCGAGAATGGCCGCGTGATTCCACACGGCGAACCCGTGGTTGACTACTATCCGGCGCTCATCACCCGGGACGAGTTCTACTCTCTGCAAGCCTACCGGTCGCAGAACGCGGTCGGCGGCGGTAAGGCCAGAAAGGGCGAAACGATACCTAACCTGTTGAGCGGTCTGCTTCGATGCGGATATTGTGGGAATCCGATGGTTATCGCGGGTGCGGCGGCAAAGCGGATTCGAAGCGCAGACGGCAAGGAAGTGATGCGGCCACCGAAGAAGGTTCTAGTCTGCGATGGCGGCAGGCGCGGTTTGGGGTGCTACGCTGTTCAGTGGGGCCACAAGGACTTCGAGACAAGTTTTCTCTCCTTCACCCGTGGGATCGAGTTCGAAAGGATATTGACGGACGTGCGATCCGGGCACGAAGAGAGTCGCGATCTGACGCTTGATGAAAGAATACGCAGCATCGAAGCCGAAATATCGGCGAAGGACGCTCGTATCAAGAATCTGATGGTCGCAATCGAAGAAGGAAATGCCCCGGCTTCGTTGGTGGATAGAATCCGCTCGCTGGAAGAAGAAGTGACCGAACTCACGCGCACGAAGGTACAGCTGTCAACCGAACTGAACCTGCACCGTGCTGCACACCAAGAACTGACATCGGCAGCGAAGACCGCGCGATCGATGATCGACACAATGGAATCAATGACGAACGATGAACTATTCCGTGTCAGGGCGGCGCTCGCGGCTCAGTTCAGAAGGACCATCGCATCGGTTACGCTGTACCCTGCCGGAAGACTGTTCACGCACGAACAGGTGGAAAGACAGCGGGCGTCACTGATCGATGCCGGTTTGGTCGCGGGTCAGGTGGATCGATACGTGGCCGAAACGTATCCCACCGAACCGAGAAGACAGGGACGCGGAAATCGTGGTCGCTACGCATCTAGGAAGGACATCGGCAGATTCTTCGCCATCGAAACTGTCAACGGCGGGTTCCGCGTTGTCTATCCCGATTTCGATGATCCTTCCACCGCACGGATCGTGGCCGGTCTTGACGAAACCCCGGTGTTTGCTGTCCATCCAGAAGGACGGTTGTCGCTGGCGACGCACTGACGGTAGCTGTTTGAGCGGCAGGATCGCCCACATGATGACTACGACGCGCCGTCTCGGGCATCACGGCTTGGCGATTTGAAGCGGTACTACCATCCGTCCGCTTGCGAGTCGGCACGGAAGCTAGATGTCGTTGTCGGCCCGCTACGGACCAGTGGACGCAGCAGCACGGCGGGCCGTTGCACTATTGCTTGCACTGCTCACCGTGAAGGATTCCTGCGACAATATGACGAATCGGGCCGAGCCAGCCTTTTCGCCAAAGGGGTCGTGGTGTTCTATCTCATTATTTTGTATCTGTTGGTGGTCAGCGCAGCCTGCGGTGCGGGAGTCGCGGAAATTTTTCTTGGCGCATTGCCATCTCACTACGAACCGCTGCGTATCGCCTTGTCGTGCTGCGCAACCGCTTGTATAGGCGGTTGCCTGTATTGCCTTCGCGCCGTGTATCTCAATAAATGCGTCCGAAAAAGTTGGGATGCAGACTGGCACACATGGTATTTCCTGCGTCCTATTGCCAGCTTCATATGCGGCGGGGCCAGCTTCCTTTTTCTGAAGGCTGGTTTGTTGGTTTTGGAATCAAATACGAAGGAAAACGCCAGCGAAATCGGATTTTATGCGCTGGCTTTCGTTGCAGGTTTGAACGTTGATAAATTCGTTGCCAAGATTGAAGGTGTTGCATACGCTGTCTGGGGAATAGAAAAATCACGATCCGCATCTGCGGCAACCGGGGGGAATAATGGCGAAGGTTCACATAATTAATGTCTCGCCGGGTGACTGTACAGTTATACAGCATAATACCGGACGGGTAACTGGTATCGACATCTGCTGCGGGAATCTTGAAGTGAGACAGCGGGCCGTCGAACTTGAAACCCGGGCGACAGGTTTGTTGGGCTTGTTGAAAGAAGGTGGTAGCGGCAACTACAGGATGTGTGAGCGACCGTCCAATCCGATTAACTATATACAGACCCACAACATCGGAAGACTTTGGCGTTTTATCGTCACGCACCCGGATATGGATCATATGGACGGGCTGGCGAATCTAAAGAAGAAGGTTGGATTTAACAATTTCTGGGATACTGGTGCCCGTCGAGAAAAACCCGATTTCGAAAACTTCTTTCGCTACAGTGAAGATGATTGGAACCTTTACGACGACCTAATAAAAGGGCGTGCGAACGATGTGATTGTTCTAGAAAAGCTCGCGGGTGCTAGGTTTTCATATGCAAATAAGGAAGGCACTGATGGCGGTGGATCGGATGGGCTGTACATTCTTGCGCCCAACAAGGAGCTTCTCTGCGATCCCAATGAAAATGACGACATAAACGAAGCGTCATATGTATTGCAATACAAAAGTGATGCGGGGAATATGGTGTTCCCGGGCGATGCGCATGACGCATCATGGGAATTCGTGATGAACACCACCGCGAATGCCGATCTTAAAGAAAGCTGCTCGTTTTTACTTGCGCCGCATCACGGGCGCCATTCTGATCGGTCCTACGATTTTCTCGATTTCTTAAAACCCAAACTGACCGTGCTCGGTTGTTCGCCAAGCAAGTATATCGAATACGATCAATGGTACAGGCGGGACCTTGAAATCCTTACGAGCAATCAGGCCGGGAACATCGTGCTTGAAACGGGTGATGGATACTACGACGTTTATATCGAGAATGACGAATTTTCGCGCACCCATGGTGGACTTCTCTCTGTACGGAATTCACAGGGATTCAGCTTCTACAAAAGGGTGACTGTTTAAGCGGGTTGCGCCAATAGCACGCAGAGACGGGGAAGAAAATGAGCCTTGATGCGTTTCTTCAAATATTCGATGTGGATCATGGTCAGTGCGCCTTGCTCACTGTATTTCATTCCACAGGCGCGCGCAGGGTGCTAATCGACTGCGGCCACTCCGTCGATTTCAAAGGTGGTCCGTGGTATCCGGGCCGACACCTTCGCAATTTGGGTGTGGACTATATCGATTTGTTAGTGTGCACCAACTACGATGAAGATCATGCGTCTGGCTTCCCCGATCTAGAACGTCAGGGCATCACCATCGGCTGTATTCTGGGTAACCCGACCGTGGCACCGGAAACGATCGTCCAACTGAAAACAGCGGACGGCATGGGTGACGGCATACGGGCAATCGCCAACACGCTCGCGGTGCGTAGACAAATAGGATGGGCGCAAACGCCGCCGATCATACCCGGTGTGAATCTGACGTGGACGTGGAATCCGTACCCCCACTTTGACGACGAGAACAACCTGAGCTTGGTGGCGACCTTCAACATTCTGGGGTTCAATTTCATGTTTCCGGGGGACATGGAGACCAATGGATTTAACCACTTGTTGAATACGTGCCCGCCATTCCGCCAGACTGTCGCAGGAGTCCATGTGCTGGTAGCGGCGCATCATGGCAGGTCCAACGGCATTTGCCGTGCTATGTTCGATATGCACGGCTGCAATCCGCAACTGGTTGTGATTTCCGACGACTACAAACAGTACGATACGCAGGAAACGACGAGCTACTACGCGCAGAAGGTGCGGGGGATACCATGGTTCCGAGAACAGGGACGGCGGTACGTTCTGACGACGCGTAGCGACAGTGAAATCAGGTTTTCCTTCCAGAACGGTCAGTGCACCGCGTGGTGATGCATCGGACGTAAGTGGGGCGGCGGCGGAGATCGGGACGAGTTGCGGACCTAGAACTCGGCCCATCTCGGGAAAATGCTGCCGCTTCGATTCACTGCCAAATTAGGGTTCGGGGTCCGGGTACAGCCAGTCATTCATTCAGCCTAGCTGACGAGTATCGCGGTGGCGGACAGGACTCAGCGTGACATCCCGGTCTTGACATTTCAATGCAGAAGCTCGCCACCGGTCGGCCCTGATCCCCTGTCGGCCACGGCGGGAACCGTTGTCGGCGCACCGAAATCGATCAAGCCGTCGCCGTTGTACGTCTCGACTACGAATTCCAGCAGCGACGCAAACCTGTTCACGATGGACATGAAGTTCCCGGCAATCAATCCACCGCCGCCATACGGCAAGGCGTAGGAAACAGACAGGTCTTGGTCCGAGTCGATGGTGAAGACGGGAAGGAACACGTCTTCGTTGAGACGCCGCGCCAGTGCGTGCTTCTGGTCGATTGGGGCTTGTCGTGCCAGTGGCAAGTATGTGGCGAACCTGATGAATTTTCGCTCCGGGATCAAGAACACGCGGAAGGCGATCCCGTTCCCTGTCCGCAAGCGGATGACATCAGGCTGTACGTCGTAGGGCACCACGCCGCTATCGCGGAGATGGGCGTCAAGGACTTCGATAGAAACTGCGGATTCTTCAAGGATTTTCGTCAATAGGCGCTCCTGATAGGGAACAAGGACTGGCCTGCTCGCCAGAACACAACGACCAGAATGTGAAATCCGCCGATGAACGGGGGTTGCAAGCGACGAGCTATTACTTCGGACCGACCGTCCTGAAGGCGCAATATGCGACCGCCACGAAGACCACCGCTGCCAAAAATGCAGCGGCCTTCCAAGAAGCCTTACTCATGGCTCCCGCAGTCGCTGCATCTTTCGCTTCCCCGTTGGCGGCTAGGATCGTGCTGCCGCAGTGTTTGCAGCGTGTCGCAGAATCCTGAATCTCTTCATAGCAGTAATAGCACTTTCTCACTCGTCAGCCCCGGAATATCGTCATATGGATTCGTGCCCCGCATAGCCGTGTGCGGCGTGTGCCGAGTTCATTAATTTACCGCAAGCGGACTTCCTTCTGGATGATGGACTGAAGAAAAGAAGGCGGGCGATGCGCCCGCCCATCGATCCTGTCAGTCGATGTACTTCCAGATGTTGTAATACACGGTCTGCCCCACGTTCCATGTAAGTTCCGCAAGGCGTCCGCCACCGGATTGAAGCGCGGGGAACTGGCACCCCGAACACTGTTGAACGCCGAACTGGTCCACACCAGCCGTCACCATGGACGAATACTGGCCCGAAGTAGCGAACGTTGCCGGTCCGGGCCACCACCCATCGACTTCACCCGTCGTCACACCCGTACCCGGCACGGCCTGAACCTGCGTTCTCGAAACCAGCGGCGCGATGTTCTGGTTGTTGACAAGATTCGACCACGACAGACCAACGGACGGCTGCGCACCGGCCAGCGAACCATTCGGGTTCAGGAAGTTGTTCTGCACACTGGTAGCGAGCGTTTGCCATGCGACGCCCGCACCCGATGCCGCACTGATGGGCGGCGTCGTGTTGACGACGCTCATCGGCTGGCCGATCTGCGTTCCGGTCGAATCGTAGAACGTGACCGTGTAGGTCGCGAACTGCGGCACGGTGGACAGATCGACTGGCGATGGCGCATAGAACCCACGTCTGCCGGTCGGCGGGGTGTAGGTGCCAGTTGCGCCCGGAAGGGCTTGCCACGACCACCGATAAAGGTTCGTATTCGAACCCGACGTGACGCCACCCGTAGGTACGCCGGTCTGCACGGTCGATGTCAGTGCCAACGTGCTGTTACCCGATGCCGCACGCGGCACCAGATACAGCGTGCCGTTGATACCGGGACCCGTCACTGATGCGGACGCGAGATTCGCCGGATTCGGACCACCGACCGGGATGCTGATGTTCAGGCCCGCTTCGTATCGGTTGTACGACGCGTCATTGGTATCAAGGAACTGCCAGCGGCTCAGATACGACCAGATGTTGACGTTGTACTGCTGCTGGTTGCCGATGATGTCCCACGCCCCACCAGACGTTTGCTGGACCACGGTCACTTCCGTACCCGCCACGCCACCGCTCGTCGTGTACGGGATCGAGACGAGTGCTTCTTGAACACCACCAGTGCCGGTGAAGAATTCAAGGGTCTGCGGCGTGCCGATGGTCACGCCCGATGCGGCGAGCTTCGGATGCGCAGTCGCGAACGTCGTGAAGCCATTATCCTTGTAGTTGGCGTCAATGGCATTCGAACAGACCGACGACGTTCCGCCAAGACACTGCGTCAGTGCCGTCATCACTTGCGACAGGTACGTGGCTGATGCAGGCGGCGCGGCCAGCGGTGTCGATACCGAAGTCGATTGGTTCAGGGAAATGCCGTTCGACGGTGCAGCGGACGAGATGATCTGGGTTCCACCGGTCGGCGCGGGCACCACCTGAACCGCATCGATCACCGCGTCCGCACCCGTCTGGTTCGCCGTGAACGCAGTCCCCACCGGGTTGAACGATGCAGCAGTCAAGCCGTTGGCGGGCAGGATGTTGGACAAGGCCGTATTGAGCTTCGCGATAGCAGCCGACACCGAAGAAGTCTGCGCCAGCGACGACAGGCTACCGCTGCCAGTCAGTTCCAGCGGATTACCGCTGGTCGTCAGCAGTGCCGCCACTGCGGTCGTCAAGGTTGTGACGTTCCCGACCACTGGTGCGCTCGTACCAGTGGGGATGCTGGCGACAACCGAAGCCAAGGTCGGATGCACGTCAGTGGGATCGGATGCAACGACCAGCAACGGTGCAGTCAACCCCGACAGCGAGATCGAGTAATTGCCCGATGCGTCACTGGTTGTCGCGACGCTCTTGCCAGTCGCATCGATCACCGTGATGTTCGCCCCGACGACGCTACCACCCACGGCTACAGTTCCCGCCATTGCAGTCGGTGTCGCATTGCTGGTCGTACCGCTGGTCGTGCTGCTGTCCGAACTGCCACCACCGCACGCTGCCAGCACGAAGGCAGCCGATACCGCGACTGCCGCCGCTGCCATCCCCAAATGGATACCGCGTCCCGCTTGTTTGTTTTCGTTCATATAGGACCTTCTCGTTGTGCTACTGCCGATGAAATACAGCACCAAGCCGGGACAACGAGAGCTCGTGTCCCGAGTTGGTGCTGTATGGGATTCAGATGCCGCCGAGTGCGGCGCTTACATCGAAGAGAGACGGGCGATGCGGTCGTTCGTCACGCGAAGAAGACAGGCGGCATCTGAACACGCAATGCGCTCGTTCGCCAGCCAGTTCCGTTCATCCGCTTTCAGGGTGTTCGGGTCGCTCGACTTCGCGCGGGCAGCACTGTAGGCAGCAGCTAAGCGCCGGTCCGCATCAGCAGTCTCGGGCGTCGAACAGATCAACTTTTCGATCTTCGATGACGCCCGCGAGCAATCGAACGACGCGACGATGGCGACGGGCTGTTCAGCTTGCGCATCCGGTTTTGCATCGACTTGTGAAGAAGATTCCGATGCCGTCACCTGTTGGGCCGTGTCGCTTGTGACCGCAGTCGTGTCCGACGCGGGGATGCTGTCTTCGCTGGCCGATGGCACCGAAGCCACACTCTGCTGCGCCGATACCTTGGTCGCAGCCGATTGCACGTCCGCACTCGCTTGTGGTTTTGCCATGTTATGGGACTGTTCCACCTGTCGTGCTTGCGCACGCATAGCTGCATCATTTTGCAGCCAGTCCACCCCGTAGAGCGCACCACCGGCGAGAAGCAGAATCACGCTGACAATGCGACCTATCTTGGTTGAGACAAGCCACCAGAAGAGCGCACCAACCCCGAGTAGAACTATGCCGATGAGCTTGAAGTTTTCGATAGTCTGATCGGCTCGATGTGCCGCTTCTTCTCCTTCTCGACGGTTCCGTGCCGCCTGAAAATATGCAAGCTTCTCACGGCGAAGCCGGTCTTCTTCGTACTGCCTGACTAGATCATCCATCGGTCCCCCTTTTTGTTTCATCTACAAATACGGTACATGTACCCTAGAGATCGCCGCATCATATCGGAAAGATGCGGGGCATGCCAAATCTCAGCAGCAGCCGCCAACACCCCACTCTCGTTGCCCTTGGACGTGCGATCCGGCGCATTCGCAAGGATCGCGGTTTGTCGCAGGAACAACTGGCGCTGACCGCTGGAATCGATGTGAGCTATCTAGGGCGCGTGGAACGCGGTGACAACAATGCGTCTGTTCTCGCGTTGCATTACATCGCCGAAGCACTTGGCATGACGATGACGGCACTGATGACCGAAGCGGGCTTATGAGACAGCCGCCAGTTGCGCGGTTGCCGCTTCAACTACCCGCATGATCGTCTCGCGACTGGCCTTCATGCGCCGCGCGATTTGCGACGATCCGACCAATCAACGACCGCACATGGGACGCCATCAGGTCCCATGCCAGTCGGTTCACGTGACGGATTCACCACCGCCAGCACACTCGCCCGCGAGATGCCGTAGGTTCGTGCCAAAGCACTGATCGTTTCACCCGCCGCGTACTTCGTAATCATCTCTTCGCGCTGCGCGGGCGTCGTCTTGGATGGCCGACCAAGGGTTTTGCCTTCTGCCTTCGCACGTACCAATCCCGCTTGCGTGCGCTCCACCAGCAGCGACCGCTCCATCTCCGCAACAGCCGACAACATCGTGAGCATCAGCTTCCCGGCAGATGACCCGAGATCGAGTTTCCCAAGTTGAAGCACAATGACTTCAATCTTGCGTTCGGCCAACGTCCGCACGGTCCGCAGCACATCTTCAGCATCACGGCCAAGCCTGTCGAGACGGGAGACAACCAACGTCTCGCCATCCCTGATCTTGTCCAACATCGCGACGAACTGCGGGCGCTGCGACGCATGGGTCTTGCCGCTGATGCCTTCGTCCGTGAACCAGTAATCGACCTTGAAACCAGCGTTCTCGATTTCGAGACGCTGATTCTCGGTTGTCTGTTCCCGCGTGCTGACCCGACCGTACCCGAAGATCGCCATAGACACCCCGAAGGCGTTGAAAAAGGGTGTCAGAATATCACTTGGTGTCGGAAATAGTCAACCCTATATTTCCAACACTTCGACATGGCGTGTCCGGCGACTGTTAGGAAACGGTGGTTTAGCGACGGTCGATTGGCGATGCACAACGATGGATCGTGGAAATTCGCTTCGGGCTAGTTCGATGGCGACGGCAACTTTAGAAGCCAGTGGGAATAGGTGTATGCTTACACAGGCTGTCTATCCATACAGGGGTACGCATGCACCACTCGTTCGACAAGCGGTTAATCAGATTCGAGAACATCGAAGAAATCAGGATACGTCCAGCATTCCGGGACGAGATCGCGGCAGCGTCCGCACTTCCGAAGGAAGCTGTCGGCGTCTACCGGTTTCCAAAAGACGCACCCGAACAGTGCGGCCTGTCGAACTGTCGAACACCGCATATGAAGGGATTCGTGGTCGCGATGGAATCCGGCGAAGAAACGCTCGTCGGTGGCTATTGCGGCGCGAAGAAGATGGGGTTGGCCTTTCAGGAAGTTATCAATCGAGCGCAACTCGCCGACCGTATGCAGCGATACAGGGACACCATATCGGCTGCTGTCGGCAGAGCGGATGAATTCGATACGCGGCTTGCCGATCTGCTGGAACGACCGCGCGGTGCGAAGTGGATCGCGAAGCGCATCGCGAATTGCAACGCGACACTGCCGTCAGAAGTGAACTACCTGATTCGCCGGATGGCGCAACGACAAGAGCCTGATGTCTTTGATGCCGTTCCCATGACCGAAACGGAAATTGCGATTGCGCGTGAGACGGGCGCAATACCCAAGGGGCAGCCGGGTCCCTACTTTCGACAGGAGAAAGTAGGCATTATCGTGGGACTGGAAATCTGGCGGACCGATCTACGTCCACTGCTGATTGACGATCTTCAACAAGGCATGCGGGCCTTGAAAGCTCTCGACGTGGCGTTGATACGTTCCGAGCACACGCTGCGAAAACACGCGCAGTGGGTAGATGAAATTCAGCGAAAATTTTCGGATGCTGAACGGCTAATCGTGGCAGGACAGGAGTTCTTTGATGCAGCGAACTTGCGCCTATTGAAACGACTCAGTACGGCTGAAAGGGAAGTCAAAGGACTGGCGGGAGCAGTAGACAATCTTATCTTGCAAACCACGGCGAGTCTATAATCACCACTGTTGGCAAGGCCAGTGAGATGAATGACGAGCGATTGCCAGTGGCGGTTGATTACCAGCAGTAGTCGATTGCCGGTTGCGATGGATTTGCCACCGGTAGCCAATTGCTGATGGCAAGTGATCGGCGCTGACAGGTGATTGCCAGTGGTGGCTGATTGCCGGTGATGGTTGATTACCGGTGGTGGCTGATTACCGGTGGTGGCTGATTGCCGGTGGTGGCTGATTGCCAGTGGTGGTTGATTACCGGTGGTGGCTGATTACCGGTGGTGGCTGATTGCCAGTGGTGGTTGATTACCGGTGGTGGTTGATTACCGGTGGTGGCTAAAAATCACCAACAAGCGAAGACGAAATTCAATAACAGGGACATCCAATTTATTTCAGGTGGCGATCTCGCGTAGCGAGATGCGCGAAGCGCCAATCAGTTACCAACTAATGGCAGGGCTTGTGGTGCATTGGGATTTAACTTGTAACGCGAGTTCTTTAGTGACCTGCGCTTCGTCTTTTTCTGCTTGTTATGCGAACTAGTTACGTCTTCATTTTATCCCTTCGGGTGCTTCGTTCAAAACCCAAGTTCTTTACCGATTTGTTTTCTTCTTCTTCGACCTGTCACGTCAACTAGTTACTTCTTCATTTCCGCCCTTCGGGCGCTTCGCTTCGCTCAGGTCACAAGTTCTTTACCGACTTGTTTCCTTTTTTTCCTACTTGTCACTTCAACTAGTTGCTTCTTCATTCAGCCCTTCGGGCCTTCGCTTCGCTCAGAACACAAGTTTTTTATTGACTTGTTCTTCTTGTTCCTTGTTACTTCACTAGTTCATCCACATTTTTAAAACCCTTTATATTTAGTCATGCAAGCTTCGTGAAGGCGTCCGTTTTGTGCCAAAAAGCGGGGGTTTTGGAGCCGAGACGCGTACTTCCTGCTCCACGAAAGGTCGAAAAACCCTTTTAAGTCAATTGTTTACAGAATCCAAAAAAATAGAGCAAACACTCTAACTATAATTTGTAACAAAGCATCTTTATTAAGCATGCGCTTACAAAATGCTCAATTTTTAGGCAAAAATACCCCTGCTTGCACGGCGGCGAACGCACCAGCGACGCGAGTCGCAGGACAAAGTTGCCGCCTGTAATCACGAATCCCGCCCATTCGGCCCGGTCAGGGGGATTCTGGGGTTCTCACTCCGCCTTGCTTCTCACGGTCGTCTGCTTGTGAAACATACTGATCGGCCACAAGCCACATGCCGTCGTTCGACGGCGCTTCCGGGAAGTTCAGCGACTGTAACGGCCAAAGGTCCAGTGCCATACGAGATGCGGCTGAGATGAAGGTAGATGATTCTTTCATTTGCCGCAACGCGAATTGCCGACTTCGGCCACCGTCTTCATTCCATACGAACCAGAACCCGAACGGGAAGAATTTGAAGACGTGTCCATAGATGGTCGCACCGTTGCCACCAAAGAAACCCATCGCCGAATGCTTCATGACGACACGGCGTCGATGTGGATAGAACCAGTAGTAGACGCACAACTCTTCGGGAAGACATCGCGCCGGGTCCAGCACGTACTCCCGCAACGCGGCATCCAGTGGCGCAACCAGATCATTTGATACCACGTCGGGCACGCCGTTGGCGGCCAACAGATGTCCGGCCACGGCTCGTAGAAACCTGTTCGGCTGGTAATCGAACAATCGCGTTCGTGGTAACGACAAACGGCTGCTGGACGCCAGCTTGAAATACGTCTCGATCTGATGAACTACATCGCGTAGTGCAGGATCGTATTCGGTGCCGAGTACCGTGTTGTTGCAATAGGCACAGATGGTCCTGAAATGCGATCCACCCTGAGACATAACCTGCGTATTCCGGCGAACGTGATCACGCATTTCGGCGGATCGTGATCATGGA